>JAUIKU010000288.1 GCA_030430675.1 Bacteroidia bacterium
CTCGAGATTAAGAGTTATCCAAGGTTAACGGAAGTGGGCGCCTGGAGAGTAGACTATACCAACTACGATGAATCCATTTCCGATTGGTGGGGCCGTCCCGCGCAACAAGCGGGAGAAGAAGCCACCTATGGCGGCTTTTACACCCAGGAAGATATCAGGGAAATCATAACCTATGCCCGGGAAAGGTATATCGAAGTCATCCCGGAAATCGATATGCCTGGGCATGCCCAGGCCACAATCGCCGCCTACCCGGAATTTGGCTGTGTCAATGCCTCGCCATTTGTGGCTACCGGTGGCGTATTCAAAAACAACACCTATAATCCGGGCAAAGAGGAAACCTTTGAATTCATAGAGACCATGCTGAATGAGGTGATGGACCTTTTTCCATATGAATACATCCACATCGGTGGTGATGAGTGCAACAAAGAGCAGTGGAAAATCGATCCCTATGCCCAACGAAAAATAAGGGAGGAGGGACTGAGAGACGAAGAGGAGTTACAGAGTTATTTTATTAAGCGAGTTGAAAAGATTATTAACAAACGAGGGCGGAAAATGATCGGGTGGGATGAAATTCTGCAGGGTGGACTGGCCCCAAATGCCACTGTAATGTCATGGCGGGGAGAACAGGGAGGAATTGAAGCTGCCCGGGCCGGCCATGATGTAATCATGACTCCTGCGGCATACTGTTACATCGATCTGAAACAGGGCCCGGATGACCTTGAGCCTAATCTCGGCTATTCGCATATGCTGCTAAAGGACGCCTATCAATACCATGTATTGCCGGATAGCTTAAGCGAAGATCAGCGCCGGCAGGTACTGGGAACGCAAGCCAATTTATGGACGGAATCCATAACTGACTGGGGAAAATTAACCTATATGACCTATCCCAGGATCTATGCTATTGCGGAAAACGCCTGGACTACAGAACCGGCTCAGGATTGGGATCATTTTATAAAAAGGCTTTATCCGCACCTGGAACGCCTGGAGCATCAGAATATTCGATATGCCACCAGTGCTTTTAATGTAAACATCGGTCACCAGGGGCGGAACAATGGCATCGAATTCACCTTAAGCACCGAGGCCACTGATCTTGACTATTATTATTCGCTTGACGGATCTGATCCCGATACCACAGACCTTCTCTACCAGGGACCATTCGTAGTTAATGAGGGGGCAACGATCAGCGCCAGGGCCTTTGATCAAAACCTTGCGGTGGGAAGTGTCTCCAGGCTCTCCTTTCCCATACACAAGGGAGCAGGAGCTGAAGTGGAGTATGTGACCCCTTATCTCGATTACAAGGACGCTTCGGGAAATGGCGCCCTGGTGGATTACAACTATGCCAGCCTGACCGTCACCGACGATAACTGGCAGGGGTTTGCAGGAGACCTGGAAGTACTGCTCCATTTTGACACTCCCACCCCAATTTCCGAATTGAGATTTACCAACCTGCGATTTACAATCTCCGGAGTATATGTTCCCGAAAACTATCACATTTATGGATCTGTTGACGGTACATCTTACACTTTATTGGAGTCTCTCGACCTGACTTCAGTAAGCCATACCCAGGGACGGAATAAAGTAACCTCCAAAGCTACCTTTCCCACTAAAACACTAAAATCGGTAAGAATCGTGGCGAAATCACCAAACCCCATTCCCGAGGGGCATCATCGTGCCGGTCAGGCCAGCAAGATCTATCTGGATGAAATTGTGGTTTTGTAGTATGACTATAAATCAAAAACATTTTAATATATTTGCACCCTCGTTGCGGGACCCAGATTGTCCCCTGGCGGTCAGACAGAACGCATAACATGTCGACAGTAAAGATTTTTGCAGGTTCCGCATCTCAATCGTTGGGTGAAAAAATTGCTCAGTCCTACGGTGTTAAAACAGGTGCACTGTCACTGGTTAAATTCAGTGACGGAGAGATGTCACCCAGTTTTGACGAATCCGTCAGGGGGTGTGACGTATTTATCATTCAGTCTACTTATCCTCCGGCCGACCACATCCTGGAACTGCTGCTGATGATCGATGCCGCCCGCAGAGCCAGTGCCAAACAAGTAACGGTTATCGTTCCCTATTTCGGTTATGCCCGTCAAGATCGCAAGGACAAACCAAGGGTTTCCATAGCTGCAAAATTGAATGCCAATCTGTTGTCGGCAGCGGGAGCTGACCGTCTGATGACCATCGACCTGCATGCGGGACAGATACAGGGTTTCTTTGATTTTCCGGTTGATCACCTGTACGGATCGGCGATATTCGTCCCTTATCTGAGACAACTGCATTTGCAAAATATTGTTTTTGCCGCTCCAGATGTGGGAGGAGTGGGAAGAGCCAGGGCATTTGCCAAATATTTCAACGCAGAGCTGGTGGTTTGCGATAAACATCGCAAGCGCGCCAATGAGGTGGCTTCCATGCAGGTGATCGGTAATGTAGAGGATGCGGATGTAGTACTGGTGGACGACCTTATTGATACAGCCGGCACCATTTGTAAGGCCACCCAGGTAATTAAGGAAAAAGGGGCACGCAGTGTGAGAGCGGCGGTTACCCATGGCGTTCTTTCAGGCAAGGCCCTGGAAAACATTGAGAATTCCTTGTTGGAAGAAGTGGTGATCACCGATACCATTCCACTTAAAACGCCTCACGAAAAAATCAATGTGTTGACTGTGGCCAACCTGTTTGCCAATGCCATTAAAGAAATTAGAACCCAGGGTTCTATCAGTTCATTATTCATATAAATTAATTCATCATGAAATCTTTAGAGATTATAGGGTATAAAAGAGCAAATCTCGGCAAAAGTGATGCTAAGAAGCTAAGAGCGGAGGGGAGAGTACCCTGCGTACTTTACGGGGGTAAAGAGCAGGTTCATTTCGAAACTCCCATGATCAATTTCAGAGACTTAGTGTACACTTCCGACGTACATTATGTAAATATTTCGGTAGACGGGGAAAAACAAGCCCAGGCCATTCTTCAGGATATTCAATTTCATCCGGTAAGTGAAGTAATTATGCACGCCGATTTCCTGGAACTGAAACCAGGCAAGCATATAAGCATGGAAATTCCGGTCCGCACTACCGGCAATGCCCCGGGTGTGGCTGAGGGAGGCAAGCTCTACATTAACCAGAAATACTTGTTGGTTAAAGCACTTCCCAAGGATATGCCAGAGGAGATCTTAGTGGATATTTCCAAACTCAAGCTGGGAAGTTCACTGAAGGTTGGAGAACTGGAGACAGGCGATTTCGAAATTCTCACCAGTGAACTGGTCAGTGTGGTTTCCGTTGAAACCCCTAGAACCATAAGAGTAGTTGAAGTTGAAGAGGATGAGGAAGAACTCGAGGGTGAAGAAGGAGCTGAAGGTGAAGAAGAGGGTGCTGAAGGTGGAGATTCTGCAGCAGGAGATGACGGTGGAGAAAGCACCGAAGAGTCTTAGATCTTAGATCTAAGATCTTTATGAAGTTTCTGATCGTAGGTTTAGGTAATATCGGGTCGGAATACGAACTCACCCGGCACAATATTGGCTTTCTGGTACTCGACAAATTAGCCGGGGACCAGGAAGTTGATTTCAGTATTGACAAGCTGGCTTACAAATCATCATTCCGTTTCAAAGGCCGGAACATTCATCTGATAAAACCAACCACTTATATGAACCTAAGTGGTAAGGCGGTAAATTACTGGCAGCAACAGCTTAAGGTACCGGTGAAGCAAACACTGATCGTCACGGATGATGTGGCGCTTCCGTTCGGAAATCTGAGAATGAGAGCCAAAGGGTCCAATGCAGGACATAATGGCCTCAAGCATATCGAAGCTACCCTGAATACCACTTTGTATCCCCGGCTGAGGTTTGGTATTGGCAATAACTATCACAAAGGGCAACAGGTAGATTACGTCTTAAGCCGATTTTCCCAGGAGGAATTCAAGCAGCTACCGGCCTGTATTGACCATGCGGTCGAAATGATACTGGGTTTCTGCACACTGGGTATTGAGCGAACCATGAATAGGTATAATTAGCAGTTGGCAGTTGGCAGTTTGCAGTTTGCAGTCTGAGCATTGAGCATGCCTGAATATGGTTGCCCTTTTTCTGGTTAGTAATTTATTTTAAATATTGGTTTTTCACTGTCATTCAAGGTCTTAGTGTAGGTTTCAGTGCCTACTGCCTACTGCTAACTGGTCACTGCCTACTGGCCTACTGTCTGTACTTCCCGGGATTCCTGATCATGTCATTCAATAACCTACCGATTTCTTCCGATCGCTGAATCCAATCAACTTTAGTGCTTTCTTCTATATAGTTGCATTCTTTGGCAAACTCGGTCCATACCTGTAGTTCACTGTTTTCGCCATCGCAATCAATACACTTTAAGATGAAATATTTCAGGTAATATCTTTTCCTGTAGCCCTCACCTATATTAGCACATATGCTGCGAGAGGCCCTGCGGATTTGATGGGTTAGGCCGAATTTCTCTTCAGCTGGAAAATTCTTGGAAGCCTCAAAAATATCCATAGCTAATCCAAAAGCTTTTCTGTATACGATCAGATTTCTAAACGCCACAT
>JAUIKU010000289.1 GCA_030430675.1 Bacteroidia bacterium
ATATTCCCCATCGGCTGGCCCTGAAACAGGGTATCAATAGTTGTTACCTGGTTGATGACACCTACAACAACGACCTGGCCGGCCTGGGGATTGCCTTGGACTTTCTTAACCAGCAACCCCTGGGAAAAGAAAAAGTACTGATATTATCCGATATACAACAATCCTCGGGATCCATCGCATCTCTCTACCAGTTGGTTTCCGAAAGGATCCGGTCATACGGTATCGATCGATTCATAGGTGTAGGTGATGAGATCGCCAGATATCAGCAGGTTTTTCCCACTGGCTCTCATTTTTTTAAAAGTACCGGTGAACTGCTTAACTGGCTGGGGAAGAATCATTTCGAAAATCAGGTTATCCTGGTAAAAGGAGCCCGGGAATTCGCTTTTGAACATGTTGTTCAATCGTTATTAAAGAAACATCACGGCACCGTACTGGAAATAAGTCTTGATGCCCTGGCCGGTAATCTAAACTATTACAAACAACAGTTACCGGGAAACACCAAAATAATGGCCATGGTAAAAGCTTTTGCTTATGGCAGCGGCACTCACGAAATTGGCAATCTATTGCAGTACCATGGGGTAGATTATCTGGGTGTCGCTTATGCCGATGAAGGGGTTGACCTTAGAAATCATGGTATACATACCCCAATCATGGTTATGAATGCCTCTCCCGATAACTTTGAACAATTGGTGGAATTTCAACTGGAACCTGAGATATATAGCCTCGATATGCTGTCATTGTATCAGGATTTTTGTCGATCCAGGGGAGTAAACACCAACATACATATTAAGATTGATACCGGGATGCACCGGCTGGGCCTGGATGATTCGGAGATTGAAGACCTGGCCAAACAATTGTCTGTATACCCACTGCCTATTGCCAGCGTATTTTCTCATCTGGCGGCCGCCGACGACCCGGATCAGCGGGAATTCTCAGAACAGCAATATCAAAGATTTAATCGGTCAGCTTTACGACTGGAAGAGTTGACCGGACAAACATTCTTTAAGCACATTCTCAATTCCGCCGGTATCCTTCATTTTCCGCAGTTTCACCTGGATATGGTGCGGTTGGGCATCGGACTCTACGGCATTGGACCTGATAAATTGCGCAGCATCAGTAGCCTAATGACCACCATCAGCCAGATTAAGGAACTGAAAGCAGGTGAGACCATCGGCTATGACCGGCGGGGCCAACTGACCAGGAACAGCAAAATTGCTACTATTGCTATCGGGTATGCCGATGGATTTGACCGCAGATTTGGCAACGGAGTAGGAAAGGTGCTGATCGGGGACCAACTGGCACCGGTCATTGGTAATGTTTGTATGGATATGACCATGGTCGACGTTACCGACTGCCAGGCAAGAGTTGGTGACCAGGTTATCATCTTTAACCATCAACTCACCGTGCAGGACCTGGCCGACAGTATCGGAACCATTCCCTATGAATTACTGACCAGGATAAGTGAAAGAGTTAAAAGGGTATACTACCTGGAATGAGCGGGGAGTTGTAATTACAAACCTTACCAGGGCTTTCAACTTTTTTAACGGTGATTGATGACAGCCGCAGCGTGAAGTGTTAACTTGCACCCCCGCACATGAATGAAGAAAACCAAATAGAAAGGTGGTATCAATCTAATATTGATCAATACCAAAAACTCCTTAACCAGCAGCAGGGTAAATCAAATCTATTATCCAATTTAAGATTAGGGGTGTTTGTTTTTTTTATTACCCTGTCTGGCATAAGCATCTATTTTGAATCCTGGGACTGGTTGGCGGCCAGCCTGGTCCTGTGGGGAATTTGTTTCGGACTTCTCATAAACCGTCACAATGCCGTCAAAGCCCGAATAACACACTATGATCTGCTGAGTTCGATTAATCAGCAGGAGCTAAAAAAGCTGTCATTGGAGTTGCACCAGTTTGCCGATGGCAGAGTATATATCAATTCCGAACATCCCTATTGTGTTGATCTGGACCTGTTTGGACCTCACTCACTTTTTCAATGGATCAATCGCACCGTGACCAAGGGCGGTGAAGAACTATTGGCCAGCAATTTTTTGAATGCTTCACCGGTAGAAGAGCTGAAAAAAAGACAAGCTGCCATTCAGGAGTTGGCCTCTAAAGCCACCTGGAGTCAAAATCTGTTAGCCAGTGGTATGGCTTTTAAGCGAAATGACCAGGGCATTAATGACTTCCTTGATTGGGTGAGAATACCCATTACCTTGCCCTCCTGGTCCCATACGGCGCCGTTGATATTACCGGTTGTGGCCATAGGATTATCGATAGCCTATTTATCGGGGCTTATGGCTGGCTACTGGGCACTTTGCGCACTAATTATCAACGGATACGTACTGAGCAAAGTACAGGATCTGGCCAAACATACTTACGATCAAACGCATCGGAGCATCCAAACCCTGCAGTCCTACGAAGCCATGATAGCCCAAATAGAAGACAGTGAGTTTGAAAATAGTCTTCTGATGGAATTAAAAGTGCCATTTATTGACAAACAGGAACGCGCCTCACATACCATCCGTCAATTAAAAGAGCTGCTTTCGCGAATAGAGGTAAGGCATAACGGCTTCTACTGGATTATTAATCCATTTTTACTTCTCGATATTATTTACCTGAAACAAGCCAGGAACTGGAAACTCAGGCATGGAGATCATGTGCTTAAGTGGTTCGAGGCATTGAATTATTATGAGATGCTGGTATCTATTGGTTTAACCGCCCGGAGCCAGCCGGACTTCACCTACCCGGTGCTGGTAGACCAACATTTTCACCTGGAGGTAAAGGGTATTGGTCACCCTTTAATTCGCACCGATGAAAGGGTTTGCAATGACTTTAGCATCACCAACGAGGGAACAGTGGTGGTGCTGACAGGTTCCAATATGTCTGGTAAGAGCACTTTCTTACGAACAATTGGTATAAACGTGGTACTAGCCAGGCTGGGGGCTCCGGTCTGTGCTGACAAAATGCAAGTGGGGGAATTCCAGATGTTCTCTTCAATGCGAACCACGGATTCCCTGGAGCAACATGTTTCTTCGTTTTATGCGGAATTGGAAAGAATAAATCAATTGATAAGACTGCTGGAACAGGGTAAACCAACGTTTTTCCTGTTGGATGAACTGCTTAAGGGTACTAACTCTCATGATCGCAACTTAGGGTCAACAGCCCTGATTAGGCAACTGGGCAAAAGTTCGGCTTTTGGACTGGTTTCCACACATGACCTGGCATTGGGCTCACTGGCTGATAGCTATGACAATGTGAAAAACTATAGCTTTAACAGTCAAATGATGGAGGGCAGGATCAACTTTGACTATATACTCCAACCCGGAATTTGCAACAGTTTCAACGCAGCGGAGTTGATGGCTCAAATGGGTATTGACCTGAAATACCATCAGCGGAATGACTAATCTTTGGTGGAAAATGAAAAATAACTTTATTTCGGATTGTATATGACTGATAAATCAAATCAACCATCCGGATACATCGGCATACTGGGCGGAGGCCAGCTGGGTCGCATGCTGATCCAGTCCGCCATTGATTTTAACCTAGAGATAGCGGTACTGGACCCCGACGGGTCCGCCCCTTGCAGTGCTATCGCGCATAAATTTGTTCATGGTGATTTCAAGGATTATCAAACAGTACTCGATTTTGGCAGAGAATGCCAGCTGGTAACAATTGAGATAGAAAACGTCAACGCGGACGCCCTGGAACAGTTGGTCAGGGAAGGAATTACAGTTTGGCCTCAACCGGATGTAATCCGATTGATTCAGGATAAAAGGAAGCAAAAACTGTTTTATTCCGACCATCATATTCCCACCGCCCCATTCGTGATGGTAGATAATAAGGAGGAAGCCATGTTACACCAGGAGTTGCTGCCGGCATTTTTTAAGCTGGGCAAGGCGGGTTACGACGGGCGTGGCGTACAGAGGATCTCGGCCGCCGAAGACATTAGCAATTTACTTCCCGGGCCGGGATTACTGGAAAAGAAAGTAGAATTTACCAAAGAGATTTCGGTAATCGTGGCCCGCAATCAGCAGGGAGATATCTCCGTTTATCCTACGGTAGAGCTGGTATTCAACCCCGAGTACCACCTGGTGGAATATCTGTTCTCACCCGCCCGGATATCCAATGAGCTGGAAACTAAAGCCCGTGATCTCGCCAAAAAAGTGATCCGTGAACTGGAAATGGTGGGACTGCTGGCAGTTGAAATGTTCCTGGATGCGTCCGGAGAAATTCTGGTGAACGAAGTGGCCCCAAGACCACACAACAGCGGACATCAAACCATTGAAGGCAATATTACCTCTCAATACGAACAACTGTTAAGGGCCATTCTCAATTGGCCGCTGGGCAGTACCGCAATTAAAGGTCCCACCGCTATGGTAAACCTGCTGGGGGAGCCCGGGTATCAGGGGCCGGCTACTTACCGTGGCATGGAGCAAGTGCTGGCCATGGAAGGCACTCATATTCATTTGTATGGGAAGAAAATAACCAAGCCCTTCCGCAAAATGGGACATGTCACTATT
>JAUIKU010000043.1 GCA_030430675.1 Bacteroidia bacterium
TCTGTTTTTGGCCAGGTTGCGGAACCGGGGTGCCTGTTTCAGATAGTTGATAAAATGATCGGACCAGTTGGCAAAATAAAACAGGATAAAACCTAAGGCGATGGTCTCACCGGTTCCGTTTATCAGGATAGCACCAAGTCTTACCCGCTGTAGCAGGGTACTGAGAATACCAACCATTATAATGGTTATTAGTAACCAATTGATCGCTTTTACCCACTTCCACCGTATTTTAAAGTGCTTTCTGAGTGCGTGTGAGTAGATGGTATATAGAAATGCCACCCCACACAGGATGTTTAGTAGTGCGGAGTAGCCGGAAGTGCCAGTGAATATACCATTGACCTTAAGCATTAACAGAAAAAAGAAGAAAATGAGATAGCTCCTAAAGCTTTGCGGGAGCCGGTACTTCAGGATGAACAAAAAGGGCACATAACTGGCCAGCAGGGCAAAGTCGTACATCAATGAAGTAGTGGGAGGAAATATCACTGAAAAAAGCATACCTGCCAGTAGTAAAGAAGAGGCTACAGGATATTCATATAGTGAAGGTTCCTGCTGTGTTTCGGGCTTTTTCTGGTCAATCTGGCGCAATTTGGTAAGTAAAAAATAAGTGCCTGCTAGTATTAAAAAAAGCAACAGGCTGCGATCAATATTGACCTTATAAAAATCCAGAATGCGCCATGAGGTGTTGGACATGGTATTTCCAGCGTGTTTCATTAAATCCTGTTCAGAAATTTGCCATTCAACCGTTTCTGCCTGCATCAGGTTATCCCAGTATTGAGCAACACTGGCTTTGAGAACCTGGATGCTATTATATAGCCGGGCATGGTCCTGGGAGATTTTGTATTCCAATTCCAACACGTCTTCCAGCTGTTCTTCCACTAGTTCATTCAGACTGTCAGCCTGGTTGAGTAATGGAATATGCCGGGCCTGGTAGTATTGTTGCTGGATCTCACTAAAGTCCGACTGTTCCAGGGTCAGTCGTTCCTTGTGTGTATACAACTCAATCTTGAAATTACTGAGTTGCTTGGTGGTTTCCACCAGGGTGGTCTGCCAGCCTTCAATTATGCTCAGTTGTCGCTGGAATATGGAGATCAAATCGCTCATGCGGCTCAGGGAGGCATCATTCAGGTTGATTTCTCCAATGCGCTGGTAAATATCCAGTCTTGATTGCAGGTTATTGTAGGCTAGCTTAATGGGCTCAATATCGAATCCGGTCCGGAGTTGGTTTTTAATATCCAGCAGTGCCTGGGAAGCCTCTTCGTATTCCACGATCAGGTGTGTGGGGTTGTTGGGATCGAATTGGGTAGTGCTATCCTTAGCAACCTGCGCCGGTAACAGATGAGATACCAGGGCCAGTACTAGTGTAGAAATGAAAATTTTGTGCGGCATAAGTAGGTGTGAAAACCAAAGTATTAAATTATGGAGTTTAATGTAAATAGCCAATATTGGAGGTTGTCTTTATGCAATACCACAATCCTGACAGAATTTACACTAAAAAACCAAAGCCAGCCTTTGCAAAAAGTAAAAACCCCTCTATATTTGCGTCACATTTTCAAAGCCATCAGTACGGCAGTGATAATGGCCCGTTCGTCTAGGGGTTAGGACGCCAGGTTTTCATCCTGGTAACAGGGGTTCGATTCCCCTACGGGCTACATAAAACCCTCTCTATTCTGAATAGAGAGGGTTTTTTTGTGAAAGTTACTGATTTGACTGCGAGTTAATGCTTAGATTTTTTGGAAGGATGCCAACGGGTCGGTGAGGAATGCCGAACATAGATGAGGGAATGCACGACATCAGATGATATTAATCATTAGTTCTTAGCATAAAGTTCGTCACTTTTATCTGAGGAATGAAAATAACTCATTTCTTATACAACGCTTTCCTCATTGAATCAGGTGATAAAAAAATTGCCATTGATCCGGGAGGGCTCATGTTTTATTATTTCCGTTTCACCAGTCTTATCCCGAGATCTGAGTGGGAAGATATAACTCACATCTTTGTGACGCATGGTGATCCTGATCACTATTGGCATGCAGATAGAATGGCTGCGGTTTCCCAAGCTCCGATCATTTGTAATAAGACAATGCTCAAAGAGGTCAATGGTAAAAACTTAATGCTGGGGCCTCGAGATAAGGGGGTAGATTTCACCACGGAGTTTGAAAAATATTACACGCTTTCTGTAGATGAAACCATAGAAGTGGATGGAATGTCCATCACCGGAGTAAAGGCCACACATGGTTCACTCATCATTAAGCTGGGTCCATTTTCCAAGACTATCATACCAGGGCCCGAAGCAAGAATAGGATGGGGTGCCATAGGTTTCAAGATAGTATTAGATGGCAAAATTATTGTCAACCTGGGTGACACATTGTTGCATGCCCAGGAATGGAAATTAATCAACAGTCTTGATGTTCTGATGATTCCAATTGGAGGGAAAGCGGTGCACAATACCATGGATGTGCCGGAAGCTTTACAGGCTGTACAAATAATGAGACCGAAGCTGGTTATTCCTTGTCATTATAATTGTCCGGCTTTCTTTAGTGAAACGTACAACCCGGCAGACGAGGATGAGTTTAAGAAAGCAGTGGAAAAACTTGGGATACAATGCGCTATTTTGCATAAAGGTGAAAGTATCAATGTATGACAAGAATTAAAATGCAGTGATTAATAAGAGAATCATTCTGAAAAAATGGATCTTATCAGTTTTAGCCTGGATGCTGATCGTATATTTTTATTGCTTCCTAACTATCTTCGCACTAAAACCATTCTTTCTTCACAGTCCGGTTACGGAGTATTTTTATTCGGGATACGTACATTTGGAGGTCTTCTTAACCGGATTGATCTTTGGGACCCTCTTTGAACTGGTCAACTACTTTAGTGATTATTCAGGATTTAGAAGAAGGTCTTTCGGTTTCATCATTCTCACTAAAAGTATCCTATATTTCTTTTCGCTGGTAATATGTTTCACTGCTGTATTTGTAATATTTTACTACTTTGAAATCCTTTCACTAGAGCACTTTGCTTTCTTTAAGGAGAAGATGCTGCGTTTCCGGTTTCTTGCTCCCATCGTTGCTTACTTCTCATTCTTTGTCTTTTTGATGAATTTCATTATCGTGATAAATAAAAAGTTTGGGCCTGGTGTTTTAATCGACCTGCTTAGAGGAAAATACTATCATCCCCGGGAGGAACAATTGATCCTGCTTTTCATTGATCTTAAGGGGTCCACAACTATCGCAGAAAGCATGGGCCATGAAAAGTACAGTCAATTTCTAAGAGAATGTGTTCATGAACTTACCCCGGTACTTATTAAGAACGAGGCCAATGTGTATCAATATGTTGGAGATGAGATCGTGCTTCACTGGAAAATCGAAGATGGGCTTGAGCGATTAAAATGCCTGGACACTTTCTTTGAATTCAGGAGAAGGTTGGACGAACGTAAAAATCATTTTCAAAACAAGTACGGAGTATACCCTGAATTTAAAGCTGGCATGGATACCGGAGAAGTGACCATTACCGAGATCGGAGATATAAAACGCGAGATCGCTTTTCATGGCGATGTGTTGAACACAGCATCCCGGCTTGAAAAGGAATGTAACAAATACGGAAAGTGGTTACTGGTGACTGAAAATCTGATTGATAAAGTGGTAGCCACGAACGGATATAAATTTGAATTCTTGGATGATATCCATTTAAGAGGTAAGCATAAAAGTGTTAAATTTTTTGCAGTAAGCCACCCTTGAGCATTACTCCGTTCAAACTGACATAAGTTATCTCAACCGATTATCCAGGTCATTTTATAGGGCCTGTTTGGTGGATATCTTAATCCCATCACCTAGAAATTTACCAGGGATTCTCTGGACGTGAAATTGACTGAATTGTTTAATTCAAAAACTTAAGGTTATGAGCAATCTTGATCAAGAACAACTGAAAAGCGATGCGCAAAAGCGCGTTGATTTTAAACGTCACTTATTAATCTATGTAATGGTTATTACCCTATTATGGGTAATATGGGTGTTTTCAGGCAGCGGATATATGTGGCCTGTTTGGCCAACTAGCGGTTGGGGTATCGCGGTTTTGTTCCATTATATCGGTGTTTATCATCCCTTTCAGCTTTTGTCTGTTGAGAAGGAAATCGGAAAATTAAAACAGGAAGAAAAGTAAGTGCCTTCCCTTAGAATTGGACCTGGATTGAATACTCTTCCCTTTTTATTCCAACTGCTCCGAAGAATTACCGTAGTTTAACTGGCACATTCAATCAATGATATTTAATTTGCGGTTATTTTAATAGCAAAAATATCATTGATCAGGTACCAGATTTTTTTCCTGCTATTTTTTAGTTATGAAACCTTCAGTGCTACCTGCACCACTACCAGTACCACCACCTGGGACTGTGGCACACCCGGGCAGAACGACGATCTGATCGTAAATCACAATATTACCATTACCGGTGACTTCACGGTGAATAATGGCAGTATTACTGTCAATTCACCTAATACTTTGACCATCACCGGCAGTCTGACTTTTAACAACAACTCTACTGTTTTAG
Source organism: Bacteroidia bacterium (assembly GCA_030430675.1). Taxonomy (GTDB): domain Bacteria; phylum Bacteroidota; class Bacteroidia; order Cytophagales; family Cyclobacteriaceae; genus SZUA-3. The sequence goes on from JAUIKU010000043.1 coordinate 4,544, forward strand.
TTAACAATGGGGCAAGTATTCAGGTTAATGGGAACTTTCTTAACAAAAACAACAGCGGGGATGTAGAGATCTACGGTACCCTGGAAATCGGCGGGAACTTTCAAAATGGTACCGGTAGTGGACAGGGAGCGGTAATAGATGTAGGTGGAACTGGGTCTATTTCCTATGGTGGTACCTGTAGCAATCCGGGTACCGTGACCGATGACGATGGGTCCTACAGTGATGACTGCGATAATCCGGTACTACCGGTGGAGTTGATCAATTTTAGGGTCACTGCTACAGAGTTGGGCAACCTGCTGCAATGGGAAACTGCCTCTGAGACAAATAATGATTTTTTCCAGGTGTTGAGAAGTGCCAATACCCTCGAGTGGGAAGCTATTGCCACCGTCAATGGTAGTGGCAATAGTGATTCTATTATTCCTTACCAGTATTTGGATGCCAACCCGCTGCCTGGCAGGGTATTTTACCGGTTAAAGCAGGTGGACTTTGACGGTGCATTTGAGTACTCATATATTCTGTCGGTGGTGACCGGAGAGCTACCCCAATTTCAGGTATTGTCCATATATCCCAATCCTTCTCCTGGCGAATTGAAGATTGCCTATGTGTCCAACAATGAAGACCCAATTCAGTACGAAATAAAAGGATTGACCGGTCAAAGTGTCCAATCGGGTGCATTCGAAAATCGCTTTGGTTCCAACCTGAAATTTTTGACCTTACCACAAGAATCGGGCACGTACCTCCTGATCTTAAGAAACCGGCAAAAGTTAGTGAGTAGTAAGATACTTAAGCTTTATTAGTAAGCTGTCGTTTCTACAGTGCTTCTTGGTTGATAGGTGAATCTGCATTATTCATATGAAGGATTGCTCATTTGCTTTTACTTGAAAAAGCATTTCACTATGTTTATTACAACTCGTCTTTAAACATTTGCCTGGGCCATGAAAGAGAAAATAATTAAGGAGATAAAATCTATCCTGCTGACGTCATTGTATTTTTTCTGCTGGTTTGGTGGTTTGATGGTGATCAAGGTACTGTTGTTGCGTGAGTACCACATTGAATTTACCGGGTTAACCCTGGTGATCATCGGGGCCCTGGTGGTGGCCAAAGTGGTATTGATACTGGAGTACGTACCCATGCCGTTTATGCATGGAAAACCCGCCTGGATAGAGGTACTTATGCGCACAATGATATACATGTGTGGCGTATTCGTGGTAATGGCGCTGGAAAAATCTTTTGAAGCCCGGCATGAATATGACGGGGTAATGGATGCATTGATGCACCTGACCGAGCATGCCGATATTTATCATTTTTGGGTGAATCTTATCAGCGTTTTTGCAGCCCTGCTGTTTTTTAATATCTGGACGGTGGTACAAAAGCACTATGGCGAAGGAATGTTTATGAAGATGATGTTGGCGCCGGTTCCTCGCGAAATGCCTGCTAAAGATTAATAACTGGTGCTACCGGGTGGTAGTCACAGCATCTGACATCCCCTTATCATTCTGGTATACTAAGATCCATTTTAATTGGTAATTTGCGCCTGATGAGTATTGATGATAAAATAGGCGCCATCAGACTGACCCGGGTATTTTACTGGCTGGGAATTCTGGCCTTGCTGGTATTTTTTCTGGACTGGTTTCGCACCTTCCTGCAGCCCTTTGTAATCGCGGTTATTTTCTGGTTTCTGATCACGGATTTCAGCCGGTTAATCGGAAAGATAAAGGTGAAAAACCGCAGTCTCCCTCATTGGATCAGGGTAATGATCGCTTTTGTTTTAATCCTGTCCATTATATTTTTCTCGGTTGATCTGTTGAGTAAGAATATCGAATTGATCATATCAAATGTTCCGGAATACCGGGCGAAGCTGGGAAGAATGATCACGGAAATTGGTAACTCAATAGGTGTGGTGAATATCACGGAGAGAATTCAGGAACGATTACTCGCTATAGATTTTCAGGCAATTCTCACTGAAATCCTTCGGGTGTTAAGTTCTTTTATCGGTCACTTTTTTCTCATCCTTATCTACGTGGCCTTCTTGTTGATAGAAAACACGGTGTTCAATAAAAAAATAACACTGATTTTCAAAAATGGCCGCCATACGGAAATCAGGAGGTTGATCTCCAGAATGTCTTCTTCGGTAAACCGCTATTTGTCGGTTAAAACCATGGTCAGCTTGCTCACAGGGGTGCTCAGCTACCTGGTATTGTTGTTGTTCGATTTGGAATTCCCCGAAATGTGGGCCTTTATCATTTTCCTGATGAATTTTATACCTTATATCGGGTCGCTGATAGCCACGCTGCTTCCCGCAGTTTTTGCCATGTTCCAATTCAACTCCTATATGTATTTTGTATGGGTTTTTCTGGCCGTGGAAGCTGTTCAGATTTTGGTTGCCAACTACATAGAACCGAAGGTGATGGGCAAGCGATTGAATCTCAGTCCGTTAATTGTAATACTTAGTCTTTCATTCTGGGGTATGCTCTGGGGTGTGGTTGGGATGTTCTTGGCGGTGCCCCTTACTTCCATTATTCTGATCGCACTGTCCTATTTTCCCAGCACTCAAAATGTGGCGCTACTGTTTTCAGAGAAAGGTGAGCTTTACAAACCGGATCCGGATTGATAAGTTATTACCTTGGTTTGGCTCCTGAGGACTTTGAATTTTTTCTCCCTCTAAAGCAGTAAGATGATTGAAAAGAAAAGCACCGGGTAAGAGATCACCAGGGCAATCCTTATCCAAGGTACGGATGGTGAAAAGAATTTATTCCACCGGGAGCTAAGCAGGATCAGATAGGTAAAAATAAAGAATACGTACAGGAAGGTCAGTAGGAATAGTTGGTCCGCTTTGGTGAGTACGTCGAATTTTGGAGTTAAGGTGGCCAGGCTTATAGAGAAGGCCACTATGGCCAGGAACAGTCCCACGATCACTTCGCCCAGATCAGAGAACGAAAGGTTCTTTACCCACAAGATCCCGATAGCAATGGCACCTATAAAGAATAGCGGCAGCACTATCTGCAGGATAGATGACCAGAAATTTCGTTTAGAGGTAAAATGGATGCCGATGATTTCATTTTTGACATAGTTCTTGGTCTGGGTCAGGTAGTCGCGGTAAATATTGTTACCTACGGTAACGTAGTAGTCCCTGCTTTGCCAGCCGTTGATGCGAAGGTCACCGATACGCTGATCGAAAGTAGCGGGATCTATGGTGATCCTCAGTTGATCTGTAGGATTCAGGAGCTCGATTACTACATTTAGTTTCTGGTGGTCGAATGGGTAGGACCTGGCAAACCAGCTGTTGGAGAATTTTCCTGCCACACTATAATGTTTTAGAAACTGGCCGTTGGCAAACTTTTCATCCAACAGCTCCATATTGCTTTCATCAAGGCGTATATTTTTGATACGAACAAACTTATCGGCATCGTGGTGCAGAGAGTCTCCCGTCAGCCAGAATTCGAAGTCTGCTTTGAAGGAATTGCTGTTAAAATCCAGATCATAAACCGACTTCAGGTCAATACCAAGGTTGAGTGAGGGAACAATTGAAAGGTCATTGTTTAATTGGTAGGGATAATAAAAAATACCGTTCTGAGAGTAAACAGTAAAGGTTTTTTCCCGGATCAGTTTGCCCTCCTGGTTGAACCTCAGTATTTCGTTACCCCCTATGGTGGTCTGACGGGCAATTTGCTCTAAATAGCGGGCCATGTTACCGGCCGTGATATCTTTTGGATTGACGGTGCTTTGCACAAAGTTGTCTAGGATATCTATGGCATTGTAGAAATCCTCCATCAGGCTGGCGGCACCATCCCAGCTGAAATGTTCGAAGTCATTGCTCAGCAGCTCACGGTAATTGAGAAAAACCGGTTCAGAAACCGAAAATTGTGATTTGTGATGAAGTATCAACTGGTTGCCGCGTTGCAGGTGCTGGATATATTCTCTTTGCGGAACCGACCATGACATGAATTTTGAATCCGATAAATGTTCATTGAGAAATTCCACAATGCTGTTTCCCCACATAAAATGCGAGTTATAGATAACCACCCGGTCTTTTAACCGGTTTCCTTCCACAAAGTGCTGGTAGAGGCGGTTGAAAAGTACGACGGAGTCCTGTTGGTTGATATTTTGTTGTCCCCTGTAGGTAATGGTGTCCGATGGTTGTAGTTGAAATTTGTCAAAACTCTCCAGGAAATGATCGTGAAATACCACGTCGTTCTCAGAGATGAAATCGACCGTATCTTTTTTCAACACTTTTTTGGCAAAAGCCGATATATAATTGATATCCTGCCGGTAATCAATCAGGAATAGGGTAGTGGGGCCATATTCCGTGTTGCCTTTATAGGCGTTGATGGAAAGCACCGGGATCCTGTTTTTTATGATAGTTTCACTGGCACCGGCCATATCATGTCCCCATGAATTGTCGAGCACCCAGATGAAATCCTGGTCAGAGGCTATTACCTGATAAACTGAATCGGACTTTTTGGGGTCCTGCTGGATGTCGAACACCACCAGCTCAAATTTTACTTTCTGGTTTTTGCCATTCATTTCCTGCAGAAAGGCACGCAAAGATTTCTCCACGAAAGTATCGTACCATTCATTGGAACCCGATTGTCCCTTCGGATCCTGGTAGCGTCCGATAAAGGCGATTTTTTTAACAGGCAGGTTTTTACTTCCACAGGAGAACAGGCATGTAAAACATAAACCCAAAGCTATAATTGAAAGGCGATGCACAGATACGTTGACCCTGTTAATAACTTATTTCAGCGGTACTAATTAGGTATAATATAGAAAAAGGATACTAAAAAACCGATTGCACCTCAAGGGGTGGCTTTCTGCAATAAAAATTTAATTAGAAATAGAACCCCAGGATGAGGGACCCTTTCCAGGAACTTTTGTTATGGTCTTTGGCTACCGCCACTGCCAGTGGTCCCACCGGTGAGTTATAGCCTATTAGCGCCCCCAGGCTAAAGGTTCGATTCTTAGACCCGATGGACCCTATGTCGGCATCGGGATAGACCCATTTGACAGGATATTCTGTATCGAGGTAATTAAAAACCCCCTGAACAAACAGATTCCTCTTCACCTCCCACTGCAACCCAAGTTTCCCAAAGAAATAATTGGCCAAAAGCTGTTCGTTAATACCCATGCCCCAGTATTCATGGGAGTTGACCGGCCCCGGAATAAACCCTCCTACAAAGTCGTATTCACTGAGATTGAGCAGATCACTTTCCATTGATGATACCCTGAGCCGCAGTTTCGTAAGTAGGGAAAACCGCTGGCTAAGAGGAATTATGGGAGTGGCCTGTACCACCAGGGTAGTGATATTGGAGGTTTGTATAATACCGTCTGTATCACCCACCACTATGGTATCACTCACCACTACTTTGCCGTAGTTGCTAATAGTGGTTGAGATCTCCAGGTTGGTTCTAATACCCCTGGTAGGAAAATAGCGGTGGTTATGGTTGTCGAAACGGTGAAATGCCGATAATGTGGTGTTGTTGTATTGAATTTTATTAATAGATCGGTTAAAGCCATCGGCAATTTTTGGTGTAAGTTTATTACTACTCCATTCTATTCTACCTCCGAAAGTGCTGCTTTGCACGGTAGTAGATTGGAGCGTTATCCCGGTGGAGAAATAGTTGTTATCGAAAGTGCTGGTAACATTATCCAGGCTGTCGTAGGTGGGTAATTCCTGGTCACTGAACAGGGCGTTATACCGGACTGCTACCCGCTGCCTCTTACCCAGATACTTGAAATAATCCAAAGAAACAATAGGGTTGGTGGCCAGGTCTGCCTCGAAAATCAGCCTGCTCCGGTTAAGCAATACATTGCGCATGGTAATATTTCCCACAATGCCCCCTTTTCTTTCGGAATCGTAATGGTAAGAGAACCTGAGCTGGATCCTGGGCCGCTCCAGTACGTGGATTCTCAGTACATTTTCATTTTCGGTAAGTATTTCATACCAGATCTTTTCAAAATACTGGGTGCCGAAAATCACCTCCAGTTGCTGCTCCACATGTTCAATGCTGGTGGTGTCTCCAAGTTTAATCTTCATTTTCCCCAGCAGAAATTCATCCGGTATTACCTTATTACCGACAATTTCCACCCGGTCGAATATATAGCTGCTCTCCAAATCAGGTTTCTCCACTTTCCTGCCTGGTCCAAATTGATTGAGGGAATCGGCCAGTTTTTTAAAGACTTCTAGGTAAGCCTGGCCGGCTTCTTTGCCTTTATCCAGTATCTCGGCGGATGACTGAAAACTGCCACTGGAGAAATCTTCCAGTTCCGGCTCTACCAATATGTCGCACATGGCCAGTTGTTCCCTGGTATCAAAGGCGCTGCTGATAAAGGTAGACTGGAATAAGATGGATACCGCAGAAGTCAATTTTTCTTCAGGGTCCAGATCAGAGCTGACAAATACTCCTATCACGATGTCTGCTCCCATATCCAGTACCTCCTGCACTGGCATATTGCGCACCAACCCTCCGTCTACCAGCAGATGGTCATCGATTTTTACGGGTGTAAAAATGGAGGGGATGGCCATACTGGCCCTCATGGAACCAGCCAGGGACCCGCGGTTGAGCACCACCGCTTTACCGGTAACGATATCCGTTCCCACACAGGCAAATGGAATGGGGAACTGGTTGAAATCGGTGATATCATGAACCGGTCTGGTTAGGGTGGAGAACAGTTCCATTAGCGACTGACCCTCAATAATTCCCTGTGGCAGCTTGATTTTTTTGTTCTGATAATAAAAATCCAGCAGGTATCTGCCGTAGTAAAATTTTTCCTCGAAGGTAACCTTATCCAGGGGGATCTTATTGGAAAGCATTTGTCCCCAATCCAGGCTGTTGACCAACTCTTCCAGCTCATCGGCGGTATACCCAATGGAATAGAGCCCGCCCACGATACTTCCCATACTGGTGCCGGTGATGTAATCAGGGGTAAGCCCAGCCTCTTCCAGGGCTTTTAATACCCCCACATGTGCGATGCCCTTGGCCCCGCCGCCGCTTAACACCAGACCGACCTTGGGCCGCTGGTTTTGGGCAAGGCAACTCATGCTGAACAGTAACCAGGCTATACAGAGGGCAGGGATTAAGCGCAGGCAATTTTCCACTGCTGGTTTTTGCAGGCGCATTACAGGTGGTGCCGGTCAGGTGATGCCAACAACTTTATTATAATTGTTACTTGTGCTTATCGCCGAATGGCGTCCGCCTGATCATATAGTTCAAACCATTATTATAGGAATCCTGGCTCATACCAAAGGCATCCCGGGAGTCGGAATACACATTACTACCCTGATCATTGTAAACGCTCAGTTCTACTTTACAGTCATACTCAATGGTGGTGCTGGAGCTGCCGGAGGAAAACTCTGTGGCTTTGGTGGAGGTCCTTCGTTTATCGTCAATATTGGCTTTGTCCTCTTTCTCCTTATAAGTGGTAACCCCGCTGCCGGTGGTCATGGATCCCTTGTTTTCGATATTCACTACCCCATAGGCTACATATTCCACACCCAGAATGGTGGCCACTTCTCCCGGAGCCATGGCAGCCAGTTGTCCGTGATCGATATTGTTTTTTAGTAATAATGAACTGGTGGTACGGGGGTCCTGGACCATTACACCCCGGGAATGCTGCTTGAACGAGTTAACCGCCTCGTGCTGTATTTGAGTGCCCATGGTTTCCGGGTTGATGCCTGGGTCGTTGCTAATCACTTCCACCGGCAGCACTGCCAGTTTTCCTTTTCTTTCGGCAGCGGTAGTAGTGGCTGCAGGTACTGCTGCCGCCGGTGCAGTACTGGCTGGAGCTGCTGAAGCTGTGACTGAGGCGTCGTTAAATGATTGGGTGCGGCCGCTGGCAAACTGGATCTTGGAAATGTCCGTTTTTTTTAAAGTATACTCTAGTTCCTCACCAGAATGAACAAATTTAACGGCGTTTTCTTCCATGGCGGTTACCTTGCCCTGCTTGATGTCGCCGTTGGTCATAACCACCACATCGTTTTGGGCAAATAAACTGAGATTTAGTAAAAACAAGACGGCTAATGTGCCTAATGCCAAATTATTTGGTTCAAATATTGATTTCATAATTTTTCAGTGGTTGTTGTGATATGTAAATTAAGTTATACAAAATTGAAACATTAGACAACTCCCAGGTGAAGAGAGAAGGTATTTTGGATTATTTTAACCGGCTGAACCCCAGATCCAAACCGATTAAATTGGAGCTCAGCCCATCGCTGCGGTTATAATGGGTATACCGGATATCTATGCTCTTGAATAAGGTGGGGTATTTCTTGCTAAACAGCTTAAACCGGCTGATTCCATGCAGCGGTGACCAGTACAAACCTATTCCAAAACTGTGACTTTCAAATTGCGACAGATCATAATCGGAAGTGTAGTATTTTTCATCAAGTCGGTGCTGTTTGTAAGGAGCAAAGTAGGAGGCAGATCTTTGCGTGTGGAAACGGTAGAAGGGATACACCGATAAAAAGGGGTTCAGTTTGGCGCGTGGCTCTATGCTGGTAGTAAAAGCATCAATGCCAAAATCGTCGTGGTAATACCTGAAAAAAGTTCGGATGACGGCAAAGTCTGATAAAAAGTAATTCAAACGAACGGAAAATGGGATCTTGAAACGGCTGGCCGGCAGTTTTTCGATTTTTGCTGTATCCTGCTCAACGAAGTATACCCGGTGGAAAGGTGTGGAAAGCAAGCCCGTTTGATAAACCAGTTCAGCCGAAAAACTGGCTTGAAGCCGGGGATTGATCACCTGCTGAAGTATTGCCGAAAGGCTGTAAGAGCGCCGCCGGTTGGTACTGGGAAGCTCGGTTTCAGGCACCCGAAGCTCTTCCGGGATAATCAACACCCAGTGATCGAAAAAGGCCTGCCCTGCTAAATCAAACTGCCTGTTTCCTTGCTGGAATGACTTGCTCCAGGAGGCGCTTATGGAGGTGGAAATATAATCCGATTCCACTGAACCACCCCAGCCCAGGGAAATGGCAGATCCTGATTTGGCCAGTGCCCGGGAATAATTGAGATAAAACTGGGTGCGCGCATCATGGTGGGAAGCAGAACTTACCTTGGTATCGATGTTGTCGGTTGAGGCCGAGGTGTAATAATTGATGCCGGCATTTACATTGAGTGATTGTACACTGTCCAATGGTATGTTGATGATAAATCTAAAATCCCGGTCTTTCAGTTCTTCGGTACCGATGCCCCCGGTAACTGCGGAGTGATCTCCGTCCTGCTGATAGTAGCCGAACAGAAAGTTTGCTTCCACTGCCGTACCGGAACCGGTATGCGTGGCGGAAGAGTTGATCTCGGAGCTGGCGGAGTTGGTGGATTGCCCGAAGGTTTCAATAACCCCGAATAGGGCCAGCATGATCAGTTGCAGCCGCATCCGCCACCGGTTTTTCCGCCGTTCCCTCCTGAAGCTCCTTCCCTGTAACTTTGAAAATCGAATTCAAAGGTTTGTACCAGGGGGGAAGGCAATTGCATATCGCGATCATTGAGGTATATTTTCTGATAGGATTCGACAGATACACAATTTTGAAATATCATCACCAACCCTGCTACCATGATTCTGAAAACAGTCTTGCCAATGAAAGACCTGCTTAAGATATCTCCAGGATGACTTGGAAGATTATTCAGTAACCGCATAGTAGTTCAAAGAAAGGTTTGTGGATTTCACTATCCTGTCGTCATCGCTAATGATCAATCCCTCTACAGCATCAAGGGTATTTATCAGTTTCATACCTTCCGTTTCCCCTAGCACATAAACTGCAGTAGCCAGTGCATCCGCCAGTTCCGCATCCGGACAAAGTATGGAGACGCTTTTTAATCCGGTGGCGGGAAATCCGGAACGGGGATCCAGGATATGTCCATATCGACGTCCCTGATAAGTAAAAAATTTTTGATAATCCCCTGAAGTAACCAGTGCCATGTCCTGTAAAGTTAACCAGGCCATAATCCGGCCATGGTGGTTGGGATCGGCGATGCCCATTGACCAGGAATTCCCATCTTTATCCGTGCCCCAGGTGATTATATCTCCACCGGCATCCACCATTCCGGAACTGATCCCCGATTCCTTCATTATTTTCATGGCTTGGTTGGCTGCGTATCCCTTTCCAATGGACCCAAAACCGATTTTCATGCCCGGATATTTGAGAAACACTGTGGTTTCCTTAGGGTCTAGTATAATGTTCTGGTAGTTGACCCTTTCAGCCGCTTGCATTACTTCCGCAGAATCCGGTAATTCACTGAGATCCTGCCTTTCAAACTTCCACAAAGTTTCCATACCTGCAAAGGAAATGTCATAGGCACCTTTGGTCAGTTTGGAAACTTTAATACTGCGGTAAATAAGATCAAATAGTTCCCGACTTACTTTTACCGCAGTGGCACCTGCCGCTTCATTGATACGGCTGGTTTCAGAGTGGGGGTTCCAGGATGAAATCAGTTTTTCAATTCGGTCAATCTCCCGGTAACCCCGGTTAACGGCATTTACAGATGCACTGCTGTCCGGGGAAATAGCGATCAGTTCGAATCTCGATCCCATTTTAAGAGCTACCCTGCTATGCTCCACCTGAATCTCCTGGGCACAGGTTTCACTATGGAAACCACATATCAGAAACAGGATAATGGCTACAGCGTAGGGTACTCTATACATGCCTGAAATTTACGAAACAGGTGGCGGATGTAGCACTTGATAGGCCAGAAAAACATTAACTGCAAAGCCTGCGGTTGCGGGGTGATTGCTTTGATTTGGTAACTAATTTCCCGATTTTGGATAAAAGGAATGGTCAACCTGTGAAAAAAGCCCTGATATATATTTTCTCAATCATCCTGGTTCTGGTCTTAACAGTGGTCCTGGCCGGTGAGTGGTGGGTAGAGAATATCCTGACCAGCATGATCAACAATAACCCACAAAGGGCTTATGACATTACTTTCCAGGACCTTGATTTACATCTGATGTTAGACGGAGTGACCTTGCAATCGGCACAGATCACTCCCATAAATGCCAGCGATACGGTAACGGTGATCAATGGAAGCGTGGATCGTATCGAATTGGCCGGCGTTAAGATGTTGGCCTTATTGATTGGCAGAAGGGCAATTGTCAACGAACTGATCCTGGTAACACCGGATTTCGAAATACTGGTGACCAAAAACACCCATACCGAGAAGAAAGATGAATCCACCGGTGGTCTACAGACACTGTTTGGAGATATACTAACCAGGGGAGTGGTGCACAACTTCAAGGTGCAAAATGCATCGGTGACTGCCAGAAATAAATCGGACAGCCTGTTGATCGCTAAAGTGGACAATTACAATCTTTATGCCACTGAAATTGAGACAGACTCTATCCAGGCTAAAAGTATAATCCCGTTTAAAGTGGGTAGTATACACTCCTCGGTGGACAGCGGATATTTTCATGTAAATGATTACACCGAGTTAAAAACCGGCCGCATGGAATACAATGCGCTGGACTCCAAGTTGGAGTTAAACAATATCTCACTGAACTTCACCAAAGATCGCATGACCGTAAGCAATCTGGTAGGAGCGCAGGTTGATTTGATCCAGGCAAAACTCAATCGTTTGACCATCAGTCAATTAGATGCTCAAACAAGCTGGTATCAGGACCTGAACATCCGGGCTAAAACCATCGAAATTGAAGGGCTGGAACTAAAGGATTTTCGGGATAAAAATAAATCGAGGCCACCGGACTTCGAGAAACCGATGTTCAACGGGATGGTAGATAGTATTCCGGTACCGATCAGGGTTGACAGCATCATTATCAAGGATTCTAACATATTCTACTCGGAATTGGCTGAAAAGAAAGAGGAAGCGGGAACAGTCAGTTTTAATGATGTAAATGGCAGCATCACCAATGTTACCAACATGCCGGAATTTCAACAACAGCATCAATCTTTTACCGCTTCAATTGAGGCCAAACTCAATCGCAAGGCAGATATGTTGCTGAACCTGGATATTCCCTATGACGGATCCACATTTAACTTGCATGCCACCATCGGTGGTTTTGACCTCGATATTCTCAACCCCACCATTATTCCTTTAGCTGGGATTGAGGCGAAGTCCGGCACAGTGCACAAAATCGATGTTAAAATGAATGCCAGCCGGACGGAGGCATCGAATGTACTGACCATGAACTATGAAGACCTGAGCCTGGAATTGATGCGGGACCACAATCATGTGTTTCACAAAAAGGCACTGGTTTCATTTATAGCTAATTCAGCGGTGAGAAATCATAATATGCCAGACCATGGCCACTATATCGTAGCGGATTATCAGTCATTTCGCAATATCCATCGCGGTCCATTTAATTTCATGTGGGTGAGTGTCAAGGAGGGTATGCTGTATATTGTTCCTACCGGCGCCTCCGGGTTGTTGTTGGGAGATCCTGAGAAGAAAGCTGAAAAGGCATTGGATAAAGAGGAAAAGAAACACCAGCGGAAAGAAAAAAAGAAGAAGAAAGCCAGTACTTAGTTAGAGGACATACCTTAATCCGGTGGTTAACCCCAGACTATAGATGCGGTGGTTTTCACCCGGCAATAGTTCTTCTTTAACCGAGATCATTAATACCTGGTAGTATGGTCTTATTACCAGTTCCAGCTTTTTGCCAACTACAATTTGATTGAGTACACTGAATTCCATTAACGACCTGTTATTGAAGTTGTCTTTTTGGGGGTGCGTGGTCTCTATGCTAAATCCTCCGATGCGGAATTGGGGACTGAGTGCATATTTTCCGTCGGAGTAAATGTCGTACTCACCTTGCAAATAATACTGCCAGAATTGTACCACATTGTCTGCAATGAAGTATTTTCTCCTTTGGGCACGGGTGTCCTGAAATGCCTCCATGACATTATCGGTAAGGAAACTGTATCCCAGCCCCAATCCGATGCCCAGCCTTTTGGGTTTATAAACAGCCTCTCCCTCAAAAGTGATCTTGGGTTCAAAGTCCGTGCGGTCAATACCTGAGCCGGTTCCCAGGTTATAGATCCACCATCCGGAGGCAATACCGGCAGACAAGCCCAGTTTGACGTTGCTCTGTGCCGGGGCAGTGTGGTGGGCGGTAAGTGCAGAAATCAGCAGCAAAGTCCCTACCCACGTATTCATGCTGGATATGCACTTTAATTTGTTCCAGAAAATGTTGTTTCTGCCCTTGCTGATAATTGGTTTCAAGTACTATGGTTTCCTGATCGTCCATCATGACTACCTTGGGAAAAGCGCCCTCAGCATTAAAACGCCTCGCTAAATCATTATTAATAGCTTGTTGGGGTTCCGGCAGCTGGTTTTTTCTTTTCCTGGGGAAATCAGCTTTTAACAGCACCAGATGTTTTTGGGCAAGCCCTTGAAAATCATCAGTTTTGAAAACTTCCTGGTCCAGAAGAATACAATTTCGGCACCAGTCCGAACCTGAGAATACCAACAAGATCAACTTTTGTTCTTTTTTGGCAATGGCTTTGGCTTCCTCAAGATCTTCTGCCCAATGGATTTCATTAGATAAATTAAAAAAAACTGCCACCAGCAGCATACTCAAAAAATGCATAGCACCGATTTCTTGTTATTCCTAAAATTAGCTTAATCCATAGAAATGACACAAAATGGACTTCCGTAAATTTGTGCTAAATTGAGTATCTTCATTATATGACATCTTATCAGCCAATCGATTGTAATTATTACGACAGGCTGGAGGCGCTGGCTACCCTGAAAAAGTACGTGCGTATTCAGTATAAAACGGAGATCCATGAGTTTATTACGGTGGACTCCATTATACGCGACTTTTTTATCCGGGAGGGTGTCGAGTTTATGCTTCTGGCAAATGGTAACGAAGTGAGATTGGATCGGCTGGTGAGGGTAGACGGTCACTCGTTGCCCGGTAGCGGGTATGATGACCTAAGCTGCGAATGCGATTAATCGGGAACAGATGCAGGTTCCTCTCATTGATATCAAATCTCTTTTTGACCCTGAAGCCGACCATAGCCAGGTTATTGAAGAAATTTCCACTGCCTGTAGAGATATTGGATTTTTTTATATCTGCGGACACGGTGTGAATCAACGATTGCAGCACCAGCTTGAACAGTTAAGTAAACGATTTTTCCAGCAGCCTGAGGATAAGAAGATGGAAATTTCCATGGATCGAGCCGGTAAAGCATGGCGTGGATATTTTCCAGTGGAAGGGGAACTTACTTCAGGTAAGCCCGACGTTAAAGAAGGGTTGTATTTTTCGGAAGATCTGCCTGAGGATCACCCATCGGTAGTTTCCGGGTTGCCACTCCACGGGAGCAATCTGTATCCCGATATCCCTGGATTTAGACAGGTAATCCGTGATTATCTGCAAAACATGTCTACTTTGGCCGGTGTACTTATGCGAGCACTGTCCCGGGGTTTGAAGTTGGATGAAGACTATTTAAGCAGGCACTTGATGGTAAACCCCATTAAATTATTTAGAATATTTCACTATCCGGTGCCAACTTCCAGACAAAAGTCCGCTGAACAATGGGGGGTAGGAGAGCATACTGATTATGGCATGCTTACCATTCTCAAACAGGACAGGGTAGGAGGGTTGCAAATACTTTCTCAAGACAATTGGATTGATGCTCCCTTTATAGAGGACAGCTTCATCTGTAATATTGGCGATATGCTGGACTATGTCACCGGAGGATATTACCGGTCCACGCCCCACCGGGTTTTTAATATGTCTGATCGAGGTAGGATCTCATACCCCTATTTTTATGACCTGGACTTTACAGCAGTACCCCGTCAGATAGATCTCAGTCATCTGGGGCACCGGGAAATCAGAAATTATCACCGATGGGATCAGTCGGACCTGCATGCATACCGGGGAACCTATGGCAAGTATCTGGTGGACAAAATCTCCAAAGTTTTCCCTCAACTGCGAGAAAATGTACTGTAGTACTGGTTGGTCAAGGTGCTTTGATATTTAACGCACCCCACTACATTGTTTTGCATTATGCCAATTCATTCTGTATATTAATTATGTAATGCGCGCACTGACTGGCTATTTCACCATTACTCTGATAGTTTTGCTGGCGAATCCCGGAACTTTACCAGCTCAGAGCAGCCACTACGATTTCGATTCCCTGTTAGCAACCAGTCCGCAGTTCAAACCATTTGCGGAAATGGTTTTTGATACTTTTCAAATTTTTGGTCCCGAATACCCACTGGAGTTTCAGGTGTCTACGGATCTGAAGGCTTTAGTCAAGAACAAGTATAAAGATGAATATCAACCAGCCCATGTGATATTCAATTTATGGGATACTATCAATATATCTCGGGAAATCCGCATTAAGCCCAGAGGCGAGTTTAGATTGAAAAACTGTAACAATCCTCCGCTGCGGGTGAATGTTAAGAAGACTGAAGCAGTATTCGAGCTGCTAGATGGTATCGGTAAACTGAAAATGGTGGTACCCTGCAAAGGATCCAATGCCTATCAGGAGTTTATATTGCTGGAATACCTGGCCTATAAACTGTACAACATTATCACTGACTTTAGTTTACAGGCGCGCCTGATCAAAGTTGATTACTTCGATACCAGCGGGAGGCATAAACCGGGAGATGCTTACACTTTTATTATTGAAAGTAAGAAGGCCTTGGCTAAAAGAATGGCATGTGTTTCCATTGATAATGAGAGGATCAGTGCCAGGAGCCTGGATCACCAAACAGCCGCGGTACTTTACCTGTTCCAGTATATGATCGGCAATACCGATTGGTCCGTGACAGGGCTTCATAATATGGAGTTGTTAAAGATCAAGGATATAAGCAGGCCAAACCCGGTACCGGTGACTTATGACTTCGATTATACCGGAATTGTAGATGCCTTTTATGCTGTCCCAGGAGATCATGTAGATATTGAATCAGTGCGTGACCGGACCTATATGGGCTTTTGCCTGCCACAGGAATATATGGATCAGGCCATTGAACTGTTTATAGACAAAGAACAGGAACTGCTGGCGGAAGTTAACGATTTCGATTTGCTCTCAGATGCCCTAAAAAAGAAGACAACAAACTATCTCAATGATTTTTTTCAGGAAATAAAAGATCCGAAGCGCCTGAAAAACCTAATAGCCGACTGTAAACGCTAGTCAAATTTCATGATCACTTAATGGTTGATTAATCATAAGTTTACAGTTCTCTGTTACCTTTACTTCCGATGTAACTGTCTTATTTCTCTATATTCATTCGTTAGGTTAAGCCCGGCTGCAAAAGGCAATTGGGCTTTTCTTTTTTCGCTGAATATTTGAGATCTGATTGGGAATCAGGTTACTGGGGCAGCCCGGTGCCTGGGTATTGTCCGATATCCACCAGGTGCACATTTGCGGAAAACTTTTCGTTTATCGCCTCAATAAATGCGTTAGCCGCTATGGCATAGCCCCTGGAATTTGGATGTACCCCATCCTCCGAAAATACCCCTGTAGTAGGCGCCAGACCTGGCGTTACCGATACCCCGTCAATGGCAACCGGACTGTCTGCCACGAGATCCTTAAACGTTTGGTTGATATCAGCCAGCGCTACCCTGTCATCGATGCCAATAGCGGTTATGGTATTGGCGATAATTGTGTTGAAGGCATCGGTACGACTCTGCACTTCTACCAGTTCGTTCGAAAGCAAGGTGAATTCATCAGCCAATGGCACCGCCAGACCGATAACACTCAGTGGATTATTGGGATCTGCCAGCGTGCCTAATATTGCTCCTGCAGTAAGTCCAATCAGATCATCTGCAGTAGCCAACCGGATACTGGGTAAACCTAAACCTGATAGATCGGTCAGTGATTCGTCATCTACCACAATGCCGTTGCCACCAGCGGCAAATTGGATGGTGCGACGTTGTGCTTCTTCCGGGGTGATGAATCCCAGTGCTGCTGCCTGGGCCAGTCCGTCGTTATAGATGCCGTAGGCCTGATTGGCCAATCCGATAAGAGGATCATTTTCAGCAAATTCGATGGAGTTCCAGGCTACCAATTTGAAAAAAGGTAATGTAGTGATGTCAGGCACATTGCCCACTACTCCTTGTATGTCGGAGCCGGAAGTCAATATGTTCAAAACTGCGGCATACTGAAAAGCGAAATCAGTTTCTGAAGTAAGGGGAGCCTGGCCCGAGGCACCGGTGACGGCATACAATAATACATCATTACTTCCCAGCCACAATAAAAAGAAACTACCTCCGGCGTTGGTAGCGTCACTTATCATGGTGGAAGTTCCTGGATTGGAGGCAAAGCGAGCATAGAAAGGATTGAACCTGGGATCGACCCCAGCCAGGCTCCAATCCCCTGTTTGCGGTATCAATGCCTGTCCCAGTAAAACTCCGGGAACACTGAAATTGTTAACTGCTGGTCCGGTATAGATAAAACCAGGGTTTACCGGTGGTACCGGGACCGCTGTCAGGTCGGATTCCGTTGGTGTGGGCAATGGTGGGTCACCAGCCAGTATCAGCCGGCCCTTCACTACCCAGTTGGCGGGACTGGGATCCGACAGATCGGAGAATAAGCTATTAAAACCATTTTCCGAGTTGATATCGGGTTGCACAAATTCACCGCCCCCCACTTCGGAGAATTGACCGGACATAATATTACCAATAGAATTCATTTGGCCCAGGTCAAAAAGTGCATTGCCTTGAAATCCTGCACCTAAGGAATTTCCTATAACCACAAATTTGCTGAAATCTGCAGTGCCAGCACTAGGCTCGCCCGGATCAGGTGGTATTGGTGGTTCTATTGGTGGGATTACCGGCCACTCCTGTTCACAGGAAGCCAGCGAGAAAAACAGACCCAAAACAAAAATAAAGTATCTATAACTTTTCATAGGAGTGCATTTTAATTCAGGAATTGATCAAAGGTCAGCCCTAAATAGTATTGAGAGCCAACAAATCCAGCGCCAATGTTGGTGCGATAATCTCCGGAAAATACATTGGTGC
Source organism: Bacteroidia bacterium (assembly GCA_030430675.1). Taxonomy (GTDB): domain Bacteria; phylum Bacteroidota; class Bacteroidia; order Cytophagales; family Cyclobacteriaceae; genus SZUA-3. The sequence goes on from JAUIKU010000043.1 coordinate 22,463, forward strand.
CTCCCACCTTAACAATGGTTTTGATAGTCTCCAGTTTATAGTTCAACTGCAGGTCAAGCACTCCGAATTCCGGGATAGTACCCACTCCAAAAGTAGATTCCCACCAGAATTCGTCCTGCCAGCGGAATCCAACATAAAAGCCCAGATTGTTGCCAAGATCCCGATTGCTTACGTTTACATTGAATTTATGCTCGGGGGTGTTGAAACCGTTTACAAATCCATCCGGCAGTTCCCCCTTAACGGAGAAGTCGGCCCAGTCATAGCTACCACCTACGGTATAGCCATTACCAATATTCCAGGTAACACCCAAACCGATGCCATTTGAGTTAACGGTGTTAGGTACATTGACAAATGGGTTCATCAGTATATTGAAACCACCGACAATATTGGTGAGCACTTGCCCCCTCCTTTCCACGGGGCCCGCGCTCAGCACCGGTCGGTTTGCAATAAAATTCTTGTAGTTATTGTGGTAGTAGTTGAAATCGATGAGGATCTTGTTTTGTATAATACCTTTATAGCCTATTTCAAAAGCGGTCAGTTCCTCTGGTTCCACGTAGTCGATACTTACCGGCTGTAAGGTTTCCGGGTCGAGAGCTCCGGCTCCTCCACTTCCATTGTGGATACCATAACGGGCAGCATTTTTCTCGGTACTACCTACCAGTATACCTTCCGGGGTGGGGAACCAGATGAATTGAGATTGCGAGTCGGGGTTTCGGAACCCTGTTTGAAAGGAAGCCCTGATGAAATGGTTCTCTTTCACGCTATATACTGCAGACAGTCGCGGACTGATCTGCCCGTCGAAATTCTCATTTTTATCATAGCGCAAAGATCCCGTCAGTTTCAGTTTGGCAATCTGCTTGCTGATCTGAGCATAGGCGCCCCACTCACTGATATTGACACGGTCGAAGGTGCCATCCTCATTCATATTCTCGTCGAAGATTGTGCCTCCGGACCATATACTATATCTTCTGAAATTACCTCCCACAATTAATTCAACGGCCTCTATATGGTTTTTAAAGTTGTAGTTTCCCTCAACATGCAGCAGTCTTGATCCCTCAATAAAACCAGCGCCGTTTTCATCGATCTGCAGGTTGGCTTCTCTGGTGGCGCTAATGATATCCTGCAACTGGGCTGGGGAAAGCTCATTGCGTTCCCGGTCCGCTTCACTGCGGGCGGCGGCATGTGCCGCCTGCTGATCACCTGCCGGTACTCCGGGATAATAACCCTGGATTGCCAACACGTAGGTACCCAAATAGGTGGGTACCCATTCTTCCGCGGAGGGGGTAATTCGTTCATTGGTAAAACCACCCAGGGCATTCATGTTGTAAGAATCGCCATCATCGGTCTGGGTGTGATAACCTCTCAGAAAAAAATTGTCTCCCCGGAACTCCAGTTTGTGAAATTGCTGTGAAAAATCCCTGAGGGCAAATTTTGCGGATCCCTGATATATTGAGCTTCCGCCACCGTAACGATAGTTGTAGAGCGCTTCAACTTTATCATTGATGCGGTAGTGCAGGGCCACATCACCTTTGATGCTTTTTGCATCCCTGTTATCCAGCAAAATTTCTTCGGTAAACCCGGTTCTTCTGATATCTATATCACCCAGGGGCTCAAGGTCCGGCATTCCGGTAAGGTCTCCGATATTACCGGCAATTATGGTTTCGTCTCCATAAGTGTTTAAGCCATCAAAATTGGGAGCGCCAACGGGGTTTCCAGGTATTACCCGGTCGGTAGTATAGTCGTTGCCCAGCCAATCGGTGGCTTGCAGAATATTAAAATTAACCTTGAAGGCAAATCTGTCATTGAACGCCTTGGCATAACGGAAACCAAAGTTGTACAGGGGGTCGCTGCCTCCTGCATCGGAATCCGTAACTCCAAATTTAGCCTGGGCACTAAACCCCTGGTAGTCGAAGGGGCTTTTGCTGTTCATAAAAAGGATCCCGTTGAAGGCGTTGGGCCCGTATAATGCAGAAGCGGCTCCCGGGACCAGTTCCACACTTTCTACGTCCAGTTCCGAAATACCCACCAAATTCCCGGTCGGGAAATTCAGCAGTGGCGCTGAAATGTCCATGCCATCCACCAGGGTAACAAAGCGAACATTTGCAATAGTGGCAAATCCACGGGTGTTGATGGCATTGAATGTAAGGCTGCCGGTGCTGGTAGTTACCCCCTTAATGTGGGAAAGAGACTCAAAAAAGTTTGGAGTGGGTGCTTGCTGAATGGCCAGGATATCCAGCTTTTCCACGGTAACAGGAGATTCCATGATACTTTCTTCCACCCGGGAGGCAGAGATCACGATCTCCTGGCCCAGTAAGATACTTTCTACCAACTGGAGGTCTAACCCGGAGACATCCTCAGCAGTAATGTCTACCGATTGGGTTTCAAATCCTACCATCGAAACCACGATGGTAAAAGGCGGAGGTTGTTGCACGGTTAGTTTAAAAGTTCCTTCAATATCGGAAACTGTTCCCACTACCTGATCTTGCACTACGATATTGACCCCAATTAAGGGCTCTCCGGAAGAGGCTTCCGTAACTTTACCGGAAACAGTGGTTTGAGCATATATTGTACCTGCCCCCGCCACCAAAAAGAAGGCCACAAACAAAGAGCTAAAGAATTTTTTCATAGAACTTGATTTATGCAGGTTGAGAAATCGCTATTAAATGCTGCCTCACAATGTGAATATGGTATTTTTACAATCCTGAATGTAAGGATTATTACAATTTATTAAAAAATAACGGGATTGTGTGAATTAGCTACTTCCATTTGTAGCTAATAGGGTGCCCTTTCCAGGTTCTATGTCATTTTTGTCCCTGCTCTTTACGAAGGTATTCCACCAGTTTTTCGCAAAGGGTATTCATTTCATTGCTAATAAAGCTATCACCCGTGGCATTTAAGATACTTTGAGCCATCCCACCGATGGTATCAACATAAAATCTTTTCATCTCATCCACTGGCATATCTTTAGACCATAAGTCGATCCGCAGGGTGTTTTTCTGTTGATGGTCCCACAGTGATATAGCAATTGACTTGGTTTCAGCGGGGCCGTTTTCATTTTGATCCGAGGCATTCCAATAG
>JAUIKU010000044.1 GCA_030430675.1 Bacteroidia bacterium
GTATGCTCTTCCCTGTTGCTCCTGCTCTCCACCTGTATGCTCTTCCCTGTTGCTCCTGCTCTCCACCTGTATGCTCTTCCCTGTTGCTCCTGCTCTCCATCTGTATGCTCTTCCCTGTTGCTCCTGCTCTCCATCTGTATGCTCTTCCCTGTTGCTCCTGCTGCCCTTATAACTCTGTTCCGGCCAGCGCCCGATCCAGGTGTACATAACCTCCATCCACAAACAGAAACTGTCCCGTGATGTGAGAGGCCTGATTGGAAAGCAGGTATGCTACGGCCGAGGCCATTTCTTCTTTGGTAGTCATTCGGTTTCCCAGGGGAATATTTTTAGTAATACTTGCCAGTTTTTGATCGGGATTTGAAAAACCAGAGAGCCATTTTTGGTAAAGCGGTGTCATTACCTCAGCTGGCACCACCGCGTTCACGCGAATCTGGTACTTCAGCAATTCCACCGCCCACTCCCTGGTCAATGCCAGCTGTGCGCCCTTGGCTGCGGCATAGGCGGAGGTACCTCCCTGCCCGGTTAAGGCCGTCTTTGAACTTATATTCACTATGCTTCCCTTAAACTTCTTCAGCCAGGGAAGACAAAGTTGTGCCATGTAGTAATAATGGTATAGGTTGCTTTGCATAGACTGTTGAAATGCCTCAGGGCTTCCTTTTTCCAGACCCACACTATCATTAGCTCCGGCATTGTTAACCAGCCCGTTTATTCTGCCATATTCAGCCGCAGTTTGTTTGACCGCTGCTTCACAGTCTTTCAGATCTGCCAGTTCCGCAAAGATGTAAGAGGCATTTATTCCCTGTGACTTAAACTGTTCCACCAGCAGGCCTCCTTCATCGGGAGACCGCCCCACAATTACCGGAATTGCCTGCTCCTGGGCCAGGCACCGGCACACCCCTTCGCCAATTCCCTTACTTCCTCCGGTTACAATTATAACCTGATCTTTTAATCCCAGATCCATATCAAAATTAATTTAATACAATTAGCAACTAACTATTTATCCCCTTCATCTGGGTAACCTGATTTTTCAGGGTTCCAATATGTTCGATAGAAATGGTAATCATATCACCTGCTTTCAATGTAAATTCCGAAGGAGGCACCAGGCAGGTACCAGTCATCAGGAACACCCCATATGGGAATGAACATTCCATAAACAGGTAATCAACCAGCTCTTGATGGGTACGTTTCATCCGGTCAATGCCCACGCTGTCTTCATACATCAGCTTCCCCTCCCGGTGTATTTGTAGGTCGATTCTGGCATCCGAGGCTATGGGTGATTCCGGCACCAACAGGCATGGCCCCAAAGCAGCACAACCATCGTACACTTTAGCTTGTGGTAAATAAAGCGGGTTCTCACCTTCAATACTGCGGCTACTCATATCGTTTCCGATACTATACCCTTCAATTGACCCCTGGCTGTTGATGAACAAAGTCAACTCCGGTTCCGGAACATCCCAGGTAGAATCTGCCCTGATATTTACCAAATCACCATGTCCTACTGTTCGTTGCCTGGTTGACTTAAAGAACAGCTCTGGTCGTTGGGCATCGTACACTTTGTTATAGAAATGATCGCCACCGGCCTGCTTAGCTTCTTCCATGCGGGCGGTCTTACTCTTGAGATAGGTCACCCCGGCAGCCCAGACCTCCTGATTTTCCATAGGTGGATCAGTTTTTTCCAAAGATTTAGCGTCAACCTCCACCGCTGTCAGCGAATCCACTAACGCTATCAGGTGCTGATACAAACTGTCCCGGTTAATGAATTTATCCCAATTACTGACAGGGTGAACATAAAAACGATCGTCATGATTTATTAACGCCTGATCTCCCTTTTTGAATATTTTCATTTTCTAGTATATGTAATAGGAATTATTAAAGTCCGAACAACTCCGGCAACCATAGGCTCAACCCCGGAATGAATGTAACCAATAGCAATGCTATGATCATTGCTACAAATAACGGGAGCAGCGGTTTTATAACCTGGGTGATCTTCAGATTGGCAATGGAACAACCCACAAACAATACCGAGCCAACCGGTGGAGTACAAAGTCCGATACACAGGTTAAAGACCATAATAATCCCAAAATGGATTTCATTTATCCCCAACTCCTGTACAATAGGTAAGAAGATAGGCGTAAAAATCAAAACCGCCGGAGTGATGTCCATAAACACCCCTACGAACAGTAATATCAGGTTTATCAAGATCAGGATAACAAAGGGATTGTCACTGAACGACAGCATCCATATGCTGAGATTTTGTGGAAGGTCTTCATAGGCCATTACCCAGGACATGCCGATGCTGCAGGCCACCAGGAACAACACTATTCCCGAAGTTTTACAAGTATTTACTAATACTGGTATTAGGTCTGCAAAACTAATCTCACGATAAACCAGCATGGAAAGAATCAATGCATAAACCACTGCCACTGCCGCCGCCTCCGTCGGAGTAAAAATCCCCGAAATTATTCCTCCTATGATCAGGATCAGCAAAAACAGACTGGGTAGTGCCCTCAGCAGGTATCTAAACGCTACGCTTAGTTTTATTCTTTCACCTACCGGATAATTCCTTCTCAATGCATACACCCCGGCGGTGATCATAAGCAGTAACCCTACCAGAATGCCTGGCAGATAACCTGCCAGGAAAAGCGCACCTATGGAAGCCCCTCCGCTGGCCAGGGAATACACAATAATCACATTGCTGGGAGGGATGATTAGCCCGGTGGTGCCAGAAGTGATATTTACCGCCGCACTGTAAGCCCTGTCATACCCCTCATCTTCCATTCGCTTGGTCATAAATGAACCAATCGCCGAAACCGCAGCTACTGCTGATCCCGATACCGCCCCGAACAACATACAGGCTACAATGTTTACATAGGCAAGGCCTCCCGGAAGCGAACCGACCAGGGCCTTGGCAAAGTCGATCAACCTGGTGGCAATGCCCCCACGGTTCATCAACTCACCTGCCAGAATGAAAAATGGAATGGCCAGCAGTGCAAAACTATCCAGCCCTGTCGCCATTCTTTGCGCCAAGGTCGCCAGTGCAATATCTCCGGGAATGCTTACTGCCAATGTAAGCCCGGCGCTGACCAGCAAGCTAAAGGCAATGGGAACCCCGATGATCAAAAGCAGAACGAAACTTATTACCAATATAGCTACTTCAATTCCCATTAAGCTGTTTTTTTCCTGGTTCGACTTATAATATCTTCTATGGCAAAATATGTGATGAGCATTCCACTTAAAGGGATCATACTGTAAACCACACTCAAAGGAATTTGCAGTGCGGTAGATGTTTGTCCCAGACTCCAAATAGTGTACACCAATATGCTGCCGCCTACTACCATAATCGACACGGCGGTAACCGCCACCACCGATTCAATAAATATGGCCAGCCTGTTTTGTGACAGGGGGTCCCTAAAACGGCCGCTGATAAGGTCAATGGCCAGGTGCATTCGGTGTCCGGAAACCAGGGCTGCTCCCAGTAATCCCAGCCAGATCAGCAGAAACCGGGCGAGTTCATCTGTGAATGAACTGGGACTGTTAAGTAAAAACCGGGTAACTACCTGCCACATAACATCAATAACCAGAATCGCCATTAAAAAGGCCAGCAGCTTTTCCAACCAAGAAATTAGTTTCTGTCTCATGGCCTAAGCTTTTGAATTTCCTCTAACAGATTGTAAATCACAGGGTCTTTTTGATAGACTTCTTTCATGGATTCTACCTTCTTCTCAAATGACGCTTTGTCGGGGTAACTTACCGTTACTCCGTGCTCCTGAACTGCATTTAGTGCTTCCTGCTCGGATTGTTCCCAAAGCAGGCGCTGATAATCTACCGACTCCAGCACTGCTTCATCCACCCACTGACGCTGTTGTTCCGTCAGTCGTTCCCAACTATGGGTACTCATTAGCAATACATCCGGAATCCTGCTATGCTCGTTGATAGAGTAATAGCGACACACCTCATAGTGCCGGGTTAAGTAAAATGAAGGCGGGTTATTTTCTGCTCCATCCACTACTCCGGCTTGTAGCGCGGTATACAATTCTCCGAAAGCAATGGGTGTGGGCGCACCGCCCAATGCTTCCACCATGGCCATAGCGGTAACGCTTTCCTGCACCCGGATTTTTAATCCCTGCAAATCTTCAGGTGATTCAACCGGGGTAGATTTAGTGTAAAAGCTTCTACTACCGGAATCGTAGTATCCCAGGCCGTGAAGTTTTACCTTTTCTCCTGATTCCAGGATATGCTTGCCAACCTCACCATCCAGTACGGTAAAAGCGTGTTCTTTTCCCATGAACACATACGGCAGGCTGAACACCCGGTACTCAGGCACAAAGTTTTCCATTACCGCAGCAGATACTTTGGTAATATCCACACTTCCCAACTGCAATAATTCCAGTAATTCCCGCTCACTACCCAGTTGCTGACTGGGGTAAACCCTGACCTCCATGGTACCTCCCGATTTATCAAAGAGCACTTCACCGAATTTCAACATGGCCTTATGAACCGAATGCTGCTGGTCCAGACCGTGTGCCAGGGTGATCACTTCCTTCTGCTGACTTTGACAGCCCCAAAGGATCAGTGCAACCGCAAGTACTCTTATCAGGCTAGTCAAAGTTGAAGTAGTTTTTGGCATTGTTGTAGCAAATATCTTTAATCATGGAACCTACCAGGTCAAGGTCTGACGGCAGGCGCCCCGCCTCCACGTCTTTACCCAGTTCATCGCACAGGATCCTTCTGAAATACTCATGTCTGGGAAAAGAAAGAAAGCTTCTGGAGTCCGTCAGCATTCCCACAAATCGGGACAGTAAACCATAATTAGAAAGATCCTGCATCTGGGCAACGATTCCATGATATTGATCCAGGAACCACCAGGAGGCGCCAAATTGCATTTTCCCGGGTGTGGGATGTTCATTAAAATTGGCCATCATAGTGGCGAAAGCCGCATTGTCATTGGGATTATTATTGTATATAATGGTTTTGGCCAATTTCTTTTTCAGGTTCAAATTATCCAGGAACCTTGACAAACCCTGTATCTGAGGAAAATCACCCATGGAATCAACGCCTACATCTGCCCCTAATTCATTCAATAACCGGGAGTTGTTATTCCTGATGGCACCAAGATGGAACTGCTGTGTCCAACCATTGTCGGCATACCACCGGCACAGGTGAAACAACATGGTAACCAGAAAAACCTCCGCTTCGTTTTTGCTAACTTCATTCCCGCTCATCACCTTATCAAAGGTTCTGGCGCTGTCAGTATCATTAGGTTCCACGTCGGGTATGTAAGTTAGACCGTGATCGGATAACCTACCGCCTATTTCGTGAAAATCTTCTATCCGTTTACTGGCTGCATCCAACAAGTCCTGAAAAGTGGCAATGTGCTGATCACATTGCGCAGATAGTTTTTCAATATACGCCGGATAATCCCACCCTTTCACCGTACACATCTTGTCTGGTCTGAATGTGGGAAACACCTTCAGTTGATCCTGGTTCTCACGCAGTTGAAAATGAAAGTTCAAAGCATCGGCAGGATCGTCGGTGGTGCACAGCACCTTTACATTTTTATTCACTACCAGATTTCTGGCCCGGTTGCCCTCCTGCTGAAGAAGCTCTGTGCAATGATTGAATATCTTCTCTGCGTTACTCCCATCCAGCAATTCATCAACCTGAAAATAACGTTTCAGCTCCAGATGTGTCCAGTGATACAGCGGATTACCAAGGGTGTAAGGAACTGTCTGCGACCATTTGGTGAACTTCTCCAGGGGTGTACTGTCTCCGGTGATATATTTTTCATCAACTCCGTCGGCCCTCATGGCGCGCCATTTGTAATGGTCTCCTGATAACCAGGCCTCTGTTATGTCCTTGAATCGATGATTATTCGCCAGTTGCTCCGGAAGAAGGTGGTTGTGGTAATCGATAATGGGCATATGCTCCGCGTAGTCGTGGTATAATTTCCTCGAGGTCTCGCCAGAGAGCATGAAATGCTCATGAATAAAATTGGACATACGTTTATTTTTTAGCTGGTATTAGTGGTGTCATATCACACGCCCCCATAGGCATTAAATCCTCCGTCCACCGGCACTACCACTCCGGTTACAAACTGAGAAGCATCACTGCACAACCAGATCACCGTTCCAATGAGGTCTTCTGGTTTTCCGAATTTTTTCATAGGAGTATTGCTGAGTATTTGTTTCGCCCGTGGGGTGAAATCTCCATTTTCTTCAGTTAGTAACTTCTGGTTCTGTTTGGTTAAAAAGAACCCGGGAGCGATGGCATTTACCCTCATATTAACGGGAGCAAAATGTGTAGCCAGCCATTGGGTTAAATTATTTACTGCCGCTTTGGCACCACTGTAAGCAGGGACCTTGGTCAATGGATTAAATGCACTCATTGAGGAAACATTCAATACTACCGACTGTTGCTTGGTTACCATTTCACTGGCAAATACTTTGATTGGCAAAAGGGTTCCTATGAAATTTAGATTGAATGTATATTGGAATGCCTCGATTGGAAGGTCAAAAAATGTCCTAAGTCCCTCTTGTTGTGACTCAAACACCGGAGTCTCGGTAGTGGCATCCGGATGATTTCCTCCGGCCCCATTGATCAGTATATCGCAACTTCCCAGGTCCTGCCGTATTTGCTGTCTTACCAATAATAATTGATCTTCCTGCAATACATTGCACTGATAGGCCTTGGCCACGCCACCGTCTTCCAATATTTTCCTGGAAACCTCTTCCACATGCTCCAATGTGCGTCCCAGCAGGGCCACCTTGACCCCACGATGGGCCAGGGCACGGGCCATTTCCGAACAGAGTACACCTCCGGCACCGGTAACTACTGCAATTTTGCCGGATAGGTCAAATAGTGGGTCAGTAATCAATCCTATACTATACTTTTGGCTCCCATCCGTCCTGATAAGACCTGGACCATAGTTTCATGGCCTCCTCGTCAGCGGGTTTACCTGATTTGGTATCAACTTTAAGTTCGCGACCGGTTTTTTGCGACATATTTCCCAGGTGACACAACAAGGTACTTTTTACTCCTTCCTCAATGGGAGAATTAAGTGCTTCATCCTGCTGAATGGCCTGAATAAAATTCAGCATGTGCAGGTTATCCAGGCCTCCTATTCCCAGAGTGTCCTGAGATGCGGTAGCATTGGCGCCCTTTTCTTTTTCCTCTCTTATTAGTTTGCTCTTCTTGTCGTAAAGCTCAAATCCGGCCCGGTCAAGAATAACCGTTCCTTCATCTCCATGAATACTGGCTCCCCGGCCACGGTTGTTAAAAGGGTAACCGTTACAACTCCGGCCTTCCCAAGTAATCATTTTACCTCCATCGAACTGAAAACTGGTAACTTGGGTATCGTAAAATTCCCAGTCATCCTTGAAATAGTAGCGCCCTCCTGAGGATGCCACGTGATTGGGAATATCTACTCCCAGGGCCCAGCGACAAATATCCAGTTCATGCAAACCGTTGTTATTAATTTCTCCGGTTCCCCAGTTCCAGAACCAGTGCCAATTGTAATGGACAATATTATCTTTGAAGGCCATCCTGGGGGCCGGGCCTTGCCAGAGTTCCCAGTTCAACCAATCGGGGACCGATGTTTCTTTACCCACACCAATACCCCCCCGGGTATTAGCATACCAGGCCTTGGCATAGATAGGGTTGCCAATTACTCCCTCGCTTATTTCCTGGATGATCTTATTGGAAGTAATGGAAGAGCGTTGCTGATTACCGATCTGTAGCTTTTTCCCAGTTTGATTTTGAACTTCCATAAGCAGTTCTCCCTCCCTGGGGTTATGGCAGCATGGTTTTTCCAAAAACACATGTTTCCCGGATTGCATGGCCATTATGGCCATGGGCGCGTGCCAGTGATCCGGGGCAGCAATGGTAAGTGCATCGACGTTCTTATCCTCAAGCACATCCCTGACATCTTCATACTTTGCTACCTTTTTATCAACAAAATCTCCATACTCACTAAGTATTTTATCAAATACCCTGTTGTCAACATCACATAATGCCACGATTTGGGCTTTGGATTTCAGATTCCTGGCAGCACTTAAGTGGGCCTTACCCCTGCCGTTGAGCCCGGCTACCGCCAGGCTTACCCGGTCATTGGCACCCACGATATTAGAGTAGCTCTTAGCTGAAAAGGAATATGACAGTCCCACACCTGCCAAAGCCGTATTCCTGATAAAGGTTCTTCGTGTCGTGTTTTTCATAATATTTGCTTTTAGAATTCCCGGATTTTAATACTGCGGAAATTTACGGTATTTCCATGATCCTGTAACAGAATATGTCCCTGGGGCCATTGCCCGAATTTATCCCATTTTTGATATTTACTGTAAGCCACCAACGACCGGAACATCGGGGTGAAACGATCATATTCCACGGTTTTTTCGCCATTGAGCCAATGAGATACCTTGCCATTCTTTGACACGATACGGGCTCTGTTCCATTGACCTACCCCTTTGAATTGTTTACCCCGGCCGGGTACGGAAAGGTTTTCCGGGGCAATCAGGTCGTATAGACCTGCTAGCTGACGATTGCCGTTTACTCCCATTTTTGCATCGGGGTGAACTTCGTCATCCAGAATTTGGAATTCACATCCGATAGCCGATCCCTCACCCAAATTCAAACTTGGCTGCACAAAATACTTAATCCCGCTATTGGCACCTTCAGTGATCTTAAATTCCAGCTCCAGCTCGAAATCGGAGTACTGATCTATCGTGACTATATCTCCCGGTCCGGTGGACTCACCTCCGTCAGTAGCTTCAACGGTGAGCACGCCATCTTCCATGGTCCAGCCCGATTCGGGAAAATCCGTTCTCTTGGCCCCTCTCCAGCCATTTGAAGTTTTGCCATCCCATAACAACCTCCAGCCCTTTCTTTTTTCTGTTTCAGATAGTTGGTTGATCAAATAACTGATTTCAGGGACCTCCGGGTCCTGGGGAGTTCTGTATTTTTCCAGATCTTCGGTAATTATCCTGGCATTGCGCCACTTAACCTGCTTGCCCACCTGCGTCTGTTCTCTAACACTGTGCACCTGGTAGGCAATAAATCCTGTAGCGGTTAGATCATCCAACAGGTTGGCGCACTGAACTCCATTCACCCAGGTTCTAATGGAATTTCCAATAGCCTCCACCCTGAACTTATTCCACTGGCCATTGAGAAACGCCTCGCTTCCTTTTGGATTGCGGGCCAGAGGGTATAACCAACCTCGTCTGGCCTCATCATAAATACCTCCGGAATAAGCTCTGGTACTTGGATCTAGTTCAACTTGATAACCATGGACCCTGCCGTCGCGGTAATCAGCAAGACTATTGCTTCGGATCTGAACACCTGAATTAATAGAGGGGTCGACCCAAACCTCGTATTCCAATATGAAGTCACTGTAATTATCCTCCGTAGACAGGAAACTATTGGGCGTATTGGCAACAGTGGTACCAACCAGTACGCCATCAATCACTTTGTAATCAGCCTCGCCACCTAACTGTTCCCAGCCTTTGAGTTTATTGTCGGGCATCAGCGATTTCCAGTCCTGCGCCATACCGTGTTGTAAGCATAATAACAATAATCCGGTTGCAAACACGGATTTGATTCTTTTTGCCGTCATGATGTGATGTTAATATTGCGTAAAATCAGCTTCAGAAGTTGGGCCCTATGTTGGTTGGGTGCACCATGTTGATATAGCCTGTCAATTTAACAGTAGCATTGGTAGTAACCAAAAAATGCTAAAAAAATGTTTGGGTTCCCCTGTTCTGCCGGAACAGCGCTCAGGTGAATATTTGTGGGATCATCCCCTGTGCTTTCTCCAAGTTGGAGTAGTCCAAACCCGGCGCTTCTCCCAGTCTTTGCAGGGTTGCTATCAATACTTCCGTTGCAATATTACCCACAAGTTGATCGTCTGCCATTGGGCAGCCTCCATAGCCCGACAATGCGCTATCAAATCTGCGGCAACCGGCTTGATATGCGGCAGTTATTTTTTGTGAGGCAGTCGCCGGAGGTGCATGTAAATGGGCACCAAATTCTATGTCAGGATAATCGGTAATCAAGGTCTCAAAGAGTTGACTGATGTTTTCCTGATCACTGACCCCGATGGTGTCGGCCAGCGATATCACCTCGATACCAACTCCCACGAGTTTCTCCACAAAGGCACTCACAATTTCCGGGTGGTAAGGATCTCCATAAGGATTTCCAAATCCCATTGACAAGTAGGTTACCAGTCTCATTTGGCCTTTATCACATAAATTATGTATTTCAACAACGGTCTCCATTGCCTGGTCAATGGTCCGGTTGGTATTGCGCATCTGAAATGTTTCTGAAACTGAAAGCGGGAACCCCAAATAATCAATCCCTCCCAATTCAACAGCTCTTTCAGCGCCCCGCACATTGGCCACAATGGCCAACAACTTTGAAGAGGAATCCGCCACTTGCAACCCGTTTAGAACTTTGTCAGTGTCCTTCATCTGTGGTATTGCCCTGGGGCTCACAAAACTCCCGAAGTCAATTGTATCAAATCCCACTTTCAACAGTTTGTTGATATATTCGATCTTCAGCTCAGTGGGCACAAACTCTGGCAAACCTTGCATGGCGTCACGGGGGCATTCAATGATTTTCATCTACTTAAATTAAAAATTTATTGCGAAAAGTATCTGGTTTGCATTACCAGGCATGCGATTTGTCGGTATGTGGGTTAACCAGTAAGAATCCTTTTCATAGCCACCATTGAAGCAAAAATATATGGTAAAACACGCAACTAAAAGAAGCTTTTCTTATCTTACCGTGCTCACACTATCCTTAATAGTTAAGATTTCGGTAACCAGATAACATGTTATGAAACTTCTTGCATCCCTCCTTGTACTTATTGGACTGGCTTTCTTTGTATGGTATGAATCCAGGGTCACACCGGAAAAATCACCGGCTGAACCTGCTAAATCAAAAATGGCACAGGCAGCCATAGATCTGGTGGCCACTATGGACTCGGAACAAAAAAAGCAGGCCCTGTTGCCATTCGACGATGATGAGAGAAGCTACTGGCATTTCACTCCCTCTCCCCATCGCGGATTAACCTGGGAAAAGATGAACAGCAAACAGCGGGAAGCGCTAAACCGGTTGCTGGAAACCGGCCTTAGCAAGCAGGGATTACACAAGACCAGGGAAATAATGGCGCTGGAGTTAGTGCTGAAAGAAATTGAAGGCAGAGACCCGGAAGACCGGTATCGTCATCCCGAACTGTATTATCTCCTGTTGTTTGGTGAGCCGGGTGATGGCCCCTGGGGTTGGAGATTTGAGGGTCATCACGTGTCACTTAACTACACCTCGGTATCTGACCAGCTGTCGGTAACACCTGCATTTATGGGTGCGAATCCCGCGGAAGTACCCCAGGGCCAGCACAAGGGGAAAAGGGTCTTGTCCGCCGAGGAAGATTTGGCCCGGGATCTACTGGCCTCCTTCTCCGAGGATCAACTTACCCAGGTTATTATAGCGGACCAGGCTCCGGAGGAGATCGTTACCGGAATGGAGCGAAAAGCAATGATGGAAAAACAGGAAGGACTGTACTACAAGGAAATGACTAAGCAGCAACAACAACTGCTGCATAAATTGGTTGATAACTACCTGGACAATATGGAATCAGCTGTGGCTGCTGAGCAGTTAAGCCGGATTGAAACTGAAGGTTGGGAAAATATAACCTTTGCCTGGGCGGGAGAAACTGAAAGGGGACCGGGTAAGGCCCACTATTACCGGGTACACGGACCAAGCCTGTTGATTGAGTATGATAATATACAAAACAACGCCAACCACATCCACGCGGTTTGGAGGGATTTGAAAAATGACTTTGGTGAAGACCTGCTGAAAAACCATCACGAACACCAGCATTAACCGGTACTCACTGACCCCGCTGGATCAGCAGGCTAACTTTGATGAATTGCTATTAGGGAGATATGCCATCACCCTGTTTGTTTTTGGATCTGGCCAGTAAAAAATACTCGACGGTCGCTACCAACAGTAGCCCATATCCCAGTAATTCCACTCCCTCCTCAGCAGCATTTTTTACGGATCTGAAGTATCGTTCTTCCATCAGGGCTTCCCAAAACACCGTTCGTCCAAATAACCTTGAGAAGATAAAAGTGGTGAGAAACCCGGCCAGCATAAACCCAAAACTCAAGGTACCCTGGAAGTCTTTCAAATCATCCCAAAAAAACCGCTGGTATTTCCGTATAAGTACAGCAGTAATAAAAAGTACCACCAGGGCCAACAGTTGCCAGGCACCATCAAAGATCTGAGAATTGAAAAAATTATTGAATTCTCTTACCAGTCCGATAGCTGACATGCCTGCCAACAATACGCTCAAACATTGAAAACTGGTAAAATGAAAAGAACAGTGGGCAAAAATAGCAGTCATAATCAGTAGGATCAACTGCTGGGTCCATTCTGTGAAAGTCGATTCCATGAATTTCATTTCTTGACCCTGCTGACCTGCATCTATAAACATCAGTTGATTCAGCATGACCATAATTAATCCATAAATAACGATCCTAAGAACAACCTTAAGCATTATTGATTTCTTATCTGCTAGAACCATGGGCACAGTTTGAATGCCACAAAGATAAAAGAATGCAGGTACTTCCCTGTGACCAACTGGCTTTTCTCTGCGCATCCTTCAGCGGTTGACATCTTTTGAATATATTGGTAACAAAAAAAGCATGCAATACCGAAGATTTGGAAGAACAGACTGGCAGGTCAGTGCCGTGGGCTATGGCATGTGGGGGTTGGCCGGATGGCAAGGGTCAGATGACCAGCAGACCAACCATAGCCTCGATCTGGCAATAGAGAAGGGGTGTAACTTTTTTGATACCGCCTGGGGTTATGGAGAGGGAAAAAGCGAACAGATATTGGCGGACCTAATCAAAAGACACCAGCACAAACGACTTTATGTAGCCACCAAGATTCCTCCAAAAAATTTCAAATGGCCCTCACGCCGTGGTTATAAGCTGGATGATTGTTTCCCGGCAGACCATATTGAGGAGTATGTCGATAAGAGTCTGACCAATCTTCGGGTCGACACTATTGATCTGATTCAATTTCATGTTTGGGAAGACGACTGGGCGCAACAGGACGAATGGCAACAGGCCATGGATCGACTGAAAGCACAGGGTAAAGTGGATAAGGTTGGGGTTAGTATCAATCGCTGGGAACCCGAAAACGCAATTCAAACTTTGAAAACAGGTGCAATTGATACGGTCCAGGTAATTTATAACATATTTGACCAGGCTCCGGAAGATGAATTGTTCCCGGTTTGTCGCGAACTGGATATTGGCATTATTGCCAGGGTTCCATTTGACGAAGGAACATTGACCGGTAATTTGACCCTGGAGACCACTTTCCCGGAAGGGGATTGGCGTAATACTTACTTTGTCCCCGAAAACCTGGCGGCCAGCGTCGCTCGTGCCGAGGCCATTAAGGAAATTATTCCGGAAGGCCTTACTTTGCCGGAAGTTGCCTTAAAATTCATTCTGCAGAATGAAGATGTCAGTACCGTAATTCCCGGTATGCGCAAACCGAGAAATGTACTGGCCAATATGGCTGCCGGAGCTGACTACCAATTACCTCAGGACCTGGTGGCGGCATTAAAGGAACACCGCTGGGACCGGGTTCCTACCGAGTGGTCACAGTAATAACCCATCTTTTGATCTTGCGACAACACCGATCATCAGGCACAATAAGGCTACCAGGCACAGCCCATAGGCCAGACCAAACTCTTCTGCCACGAATCCTATCGCCGGTGGGCCAACCATAAACCCTATGTAGCCCATGCTGGAAACGGAAGCCAAGCCACTTCCCGGTGAGACCCCGGGAATATTGGCTGCCGAACTGAAAACGATTGGCACTATACAGGAAAGCCCCAATCCTGTTACAGTAAATCCCAGAATAGCCAGGGTGGGGTTACCAAAGAACAGTGCGGTCACTAAAGCGGTACATGATAAAAACCCTCCCCATCGCGCAATTGTAGCTGCCCCCAGTTTGGGAATAAGAATATCACCATAGAACCTGCCAATAGCCATGGTAAAGGAGAAGCCCGCAAAACCGAGTCCTCCCAGGAAAGCATTACCCCCTAAAGTCTCTCTGATATAGATGGCACTCCAGTCGGCAATGGCTCCTTCGGATAACATGACGCAAAAACCAATAAAGGCCAGTAATAATAATGACCTGGTGGGCCAGGCCCATTTATGATTCCCTTCTCTATTGTCGGCAATGTTCAGCCAATACCTACTGAGGATCATCGATACTACCAGTAAAAAAGCCGATACTGATACAAAATGAACCAGTGTGGATACGCCAATCCCGGCCAACAAACTTCCCAGGCCTGCTCCAATCATACCTCCAAAGCTGAATAAGGCATGAGAAGTAGCCATAATCAGCCGCTTCTGCTGTTTCTCAATTGCCGCAGCAGCGGCATTCATGGCAACATCCATGGCACCCGCACTAATGCCCACTAATACCAGTGCCGCTGTTAAGGACCACATCTCCTGGGCCAGGGCCGGGGGAATTAAAGAAAAGACATAAAATATGGAGGATACCCAGGTTACTTTTCCTGCCCCGAACCGATGAATCAATGGCCCTATTACGGACATTATGGCAATGGCTCCGATAGGCATTCCCAAAAGTGCCAGACCCAATGCCCCCTCAGACAAACCGGTTTGAATTTTGATATCCGGAATCCTGGTGATCCAGGTGCCAAATACCAGGCTCATTACCACAAATGCCATTCCAATGCTAGCGGTTGTGGTATTTGAAAAGTAAGCCCTTAGGTTATGCCACATGAATACTGGTTCTCGGTGTGCTAATTTCTGTTCCCTGATACACTACCGATCAGTTCCTTGAAATGCCTCTTTGAAATTAACCTGATTAACAAATAGTATCAGCAACAACGCCAGTGGTGCTGCCCAGTTGGCAGCCCGCTCCACAAATGCCAGCCATGATTCACCCACTAGTGGCCTGGCCAACGCAGCACTGAATGCCCATACGGTGGCATAAACCAGTACATATTTTGATGGTCGCAGCAGGCAGGAGAAGGCTACTACCCAATCAACTACTCCTATAAAGAACATTGCCTGATAAGCAATGGGGCCATCAATACCTACCAGACCCAGGTACGGCAGCCATTGTTCATTGCCTATCATTGCAATGCTACCATGTCCTATAAAGGTGCCGAAAACTCCCACCCTAAGTACCCAAACCGCTAGTTTATTCATCGCAATTCCAATTGATCGAATTTCTCCAGCGTATCGGGATTGATCACCTCCATAAACAATTTTTTTCCATCAACTCTAAAGAATACCAGGGCATTTTGGGTAGTAAAACCACTTACAAAAGGTGTCCATGGAGTTTCTTCCTGGGCATAATAGGGGGCACCGGCAGCACCGTTGTTAATTTGGTAAATTGTACGACTAAGCACCACCTTCTCGGGTTTGTAGTCATCTGGATGGATAACTGTATTAGGGCCGATCTCTGTTCGGGCATAGTTGTGCTCGTCACCGGTGAGCACCGCTACTACTTTAGTGCTTTGGTTAACCAACAGGTCCAGTAGCTGGTCCCGTCTTTCAATAATCCCTTTTTGCAGGGGGATCCCCGCCACGTAGGGTCTCCAGGTATTGTTCCCCCGATACCACATATCATCCTGTACGTGACCTCCATTGGGAAACATTGGAGTATGCTGAGTTATAAACACATGATCAATATTTTCATCCTGTTCTAATTGGTTCAGCACCCGGGTCAGCCACTCCAGCTGATTGTCCATAATGTAACCGTGTAGCCCACCGCTGACAAACTGGATGTTATTTGAAGTGGGTACATACCAGTAGTCTGAATTCAGCACCACCATGGCTACATTATCATAGGTGTAAAAGAACACGTTTTCACTGTAGCTCGGAAAGTCAACCTTACCGGGGTCGGGATCATAACTGGCGCCGTCCTCGCTGTCCGGACCATTGGTGGGATTCACAAAGTTAGCAGCAAATACCGCCTCAGCGGATTCTGTGGCATAGGGAAACCGATCAACCGAGATAAACACCCGGTCATCGGGGCTGTAAAACTGTCGATTCAGGGCTTCGTGGTTACCCATAGCGGCATAAACAGGAAAATAGTGGGCAAACGGTTGAATGGCTCTTTTCCAGTTGGCATACTGAACATGTGTGCCTGCTACCGTGGTGAGATAGCCATTGATCAGGTCACCGGTAAATTGCATAAAAGCAGCATTCTGAGCACTGTTTAAGGCCATAATACGCTTCATGATGTAAAAATTGGCCCCTCCGAGATCGCGTTCACCGCCGCCATTTCCCGCCCTGGAGTCGCTGGCGTAAGAAAAGGTGAAAGAAGTCCGGGAGCCGGGATTAGGGGCGGTTCGAAGACTAAAGTGAAACGCATTTTCACCCACCCGTACTTCGTATGGATATTGGGTGTCGGCCGACAGACCATCAACCAGCACCTCATGCACCAGGGATGCTCCTGATTCAAAGGGAGTATCACCTACCTTTACCACTGCTGAAGATTCCCGGTTCAGGGTAAAAGAAATCACCGCAGATTCCGGCGTGACCATATTTACAAATGGACCCTCTACCATAGTAGTGGCTATCTCAAAAGGACCGGAACCGGAAAATGAAATAATACCATCGTACAAAAACTTACCATTCTCATTTGTTACCCGATACCCCAGGGTTCCCCGTCCCAACTCCTCCCAGTCAACCATATCGTAGGTGCCTCTGAGCTGCCCCAGAATATCAATGGTAGCTTTTCCATTTACAATAGGGGATGACGATCTGAAGTAAACAGGCTGAGGATGCCTGGAGTCTCCATAGGGGATGAACCCGAACATTAACTTTCCATTCATCTCACCAAAATTAAAATCAATGCCCTGGGTGGTACCCTGTGGGTTCCCCATCAACACAGGTAAAGTAAAATCGGGGGTATCAATCAATTCATAAACCTTTTTCCTCTTAAACGGGAAATAATAACCGCCATCATCCTGGGTGATGGTGTGGTGTACGGCCGGTACTGTGGATACTTCGGTTTCCTGTGCCACCACCGTTAGACAAACGGATATCAGGCAAACCACTAAGAGGTAAACTGATGATTTCATGCTTTTCAGGCTGGGGGCCTAAAATACGGTTATAATTAGAAATTAGAAATTGAAAATCGGGAATTTCTGTCCGTGCAATGGTCAGATCAAACCACGGATCAACAATTAAAAGTGATCAAAATCACCGGTTGCAGGAGATTCTGTAGTTTTTGATTGTAACACAGCGATAGATCGTGCCGGCAGCAAATAGAAATCCAGCTCTATTTCCTTGGCCTGCTGGATATGACAAATATCCAAAGGGCTTTTCAGGGAAGTATCCAAAATTCTGTACCAACTCTGACTCTTCATCAGGTTTAGAACCGGCAACTCAAATTTCAATGGTTCCTGATAGGCATTTACCATAATGTGCAGCTGATTGGGATAGTGAACATTCTTTAGTGTATAAGCAAAGCTGTGCGAGGTGAAACTCAGATCCGGGCTACCCAATTCCACCCCATGCCAGGTTACGTGGGTATGGCTGTTAGGATTTTCAAAATACCCCAGGTGTTTCCAAAAATAATTTTCCTGAAAAAAAGGTTGTGACAGATTGAATCGCACCAGCATCTGTACAAACCGCAACAATTGCTGCTCTTTTTTTATTAAGCTCCAGTCAAACCAGCTGATCTCATTATCCTGGTTGTACGCATTGTTATTACCCTGTTGAGTCCTACGGACTTCGTCACCCATGGTCAGCATGGGTGTTCCCTGTGAGAGCATGAGGAGGGTAAAATAATTCTTTATTTGCCTTTGCCTTAAACGCTCAATGGCTTCATTGTCTGTGGGACCTTCAATACCGTGATTCCAGCTGTAATTCTGATCTGTGCCATCGCGATTTTCTTCACCATTCAGGTAATTGTTCTTTTGGTCATAAGACACCAGGTCATTGATGGTAAAACCATCGTGACTTGTGACAAAATTTATACTGCGGTTTGGGTCCCGGATTCTTGCTTCCCTGAACAGATCAGGACTTCCGGCGATACAAACTGCCATATCGTAAACTTGCCCGTCATCCCCTCTCACAAACTTTCGAATGACATCCCTGTAGCGCCCATTCCATTCTGCCCACTTGTGACCAACGAACGAGCCCAATTGGTATAGTCCGCTGGCATCCCATGCTTCCGCAATGATTTTGGTACTGGCCAGTACCGGGTCCGATTCAATGTCCCATAGGATTGGAGGGTTTTCCATAGGGTTTCCTTTTTCATCCCGGGAAAGAATGGACGCCAGATCAAACCTAAACCCGTCAATATGCATTTCGGAAACCCAGTAATTTAAGCAATCAAGGATCAGCCGTCGTACAATGGAATGATTGGCATTTAAGGTATTTCCGGTGCCGCTGAAATCAGTATAAAACGCACGGTTTGGTTCCAATAAATAGTACGCCCTGTTTTCCAGTCCCTTAAACGATATTACAGGTCCATTGTGATCCCCTTCTGCGGTATGGTTAAATACTACATCCAAGATCACCTCTATTCCTGCCCGGTGAAGGGCCTTTACCATATCTCTGAATTCATTGACGGTTTTCAAAGGATCGTCTGAGGTACCGTACTGGCTGTGAGGAGCAAACAGTGCTACAGGACTGTACCCCCAATAGTTGCTCAAATTTTTGTTAATGCTGTCTTGCGGATCGAACTGTTGCACTGGCATCAGCTCCAGTGATGTCACCCCCATATCTTTCAGATACGGTATTTTCTCCACAACACCTGAAAAAGTACCGCGCAAACTGTCGGGCAAACCTGAGTTGGGATGTCTGGTGAATCCACCCACGTGCATTTCATAAATTACCGATTTGGCAAAAGAATGGTTAAGGGGAAGATCACCTTCCCAGTCATACTCGGAGGGATCAACCACTACACTTTTCATGGCCGATTCGCTGTTATCTCCTGGGCTGGCCGCGTCATTCCGACGGTAGCTAGCAGCCCCCGCCACGGCCTTGGTATATGGGTCTAGTAAAATTTTCGTGGGGTCAAATCGATGGCCTGATTCGGGTGCATAGGGACCATATGCCCGGTAGCCGTATAACTGACCGGGTAAAATATCCGGAACAAATGCATGCCAGTAGTAAAAAGTCTTGTTCCTTACGGGGTCAAGAAGAATTATCTCAGCAGGCTTATCGGATAGTTCATCGAAAAGCAGCAGTTCCAGTTTCCGGCAGTTTTTTGAAAAAACTGAAAAATTCACGCCACCACGCTGAACAGTAGCTCCCAGGGGAAAGCTGCGACCGGGTAAAATTGATCTTGCCATGAATCCGGCTCAATTTAACGCTCTTTATAAATATCTCCCGTTGCTTAACAAAATGACAATTATTTGTTAACAATGAGGTTATCCAATGCCTATTGGTACCCCAGCAGTCGCAGCATGTCTTCGCTTTTCTGTTCCTCAGAAAACAACTTGCTCACCACTTTCCCCCGGCCATCTCTGTCAATAATAACATGCTGCGGTGCGGGGATCAAACAGTGTTGGATGCCTCCAAATCCACCCAGCGACTCCTGATAAGCCCCGGTGTGAAACATTCCAATATAAAGCTGATCTCCGTTATTTGCCACCGGCAGGAACACTTCCGAAGAATGAATCTCCGAATTGTAGTAATCCATACTGTCGCAGGTAAGACCACCCAGATTTACCTTCTGATATTCCTGTTCCCAACGATTGATTGGCAGCAATATAAATTTACTTCCGCTTCCCCAGGTATCGGGAAGGTTGGTAATGAAGGAACCATCTATCATATACCATAGCTCTTTATCATTCTGAAGTTTCTGATCCAGAATTGAATAGATCATGGCACCACTTTCACCCACGGTAAAACTGCCGAACTCGGTAACAATATTGGGTACCGGTACATGGTTTTTCTTGCAGATCCATTGAATATTTTCCACTACCTGTTCGATCATGTAGTGGTAGTCGTACTCGAAGTTTAGCGAAGTTTTAATGGGAAAACCTCCACCTATATCAATAGTATCCAGATCTGCACAAATCTTCCTCAGTTCGCAATACTTGTACATAAACCTGCTCAGTTCACTCCAATAATAAGCGGAGTCCCGGATACCGGTGTTAATAAAGTGATGCAATAGTTTCAATTTGGCTTTTCCCGGCTTCAGTTTTTGCAGGTAATAATCATTTACATCGCTGTAACGCACACCCAACCGGGAGGTATAAAATTCAAACTGGGGTTCCTCATCCGAGGCCAGGCGAATACCCACAGGATAAGGCTGATCCAGCTTCGACTCATAGTAGTCAGCTTCTTTCAAATTGTCCAGTACCGGAATGCAGTTGTTGAAACCTTCCTTTATTAACCCCACGATCTGCTCCTGGTACAGCGGACGTTTAAACCCATTGCATACTAGAAGCTGATCCTTGCTGATGATATTTTGCTGAAAAAGGTGCTTTACAATAGCCACATCGTAAGCCGAGGATGTTTCGATTTGGGCACCTGATTTCAAGGCTTCCTCAACCACGAACCTGAAATGGGAAGATTTGGTACAATAGCAATAGGTATAGGAAGCCTCGTATTTATATTTTTTTAGTACCTCCTGAAATGAATTGGTGATCTTCTCAATATTTTCGGAGATCTTGGGCAAATAGGTAAGTCTAAGCGGGGTGCCGTATTCATTGATGATATCCATCAACGGAACGTTGTGAAAGGAAAGCTGACCATTTTTTACAGCAAACTCCGGAGTGGGGAAATCGAAGGTCTGCTGAATTAGATCAATGTACCTGTTCATACCTTTTGCGGGCATATATTTTAATTTTGTGTGGCGCAATATCGCTATAATTTTCTGATCTTTACACCCTGAAATTTTAAAAAAATCATGATAAAGTGAATCAGCAAAAAACCATATCCAGATTCATCGAAAACCATTTTTTGCATTTTAATGCTGCCAGTGTGGTAGATGCCGCAAAAGGTTACCGGAAACAGATCGAAGAAGGTGGTAAAATGATGATCACGCTGGCAGGAGCCATGAGCACCGCAGAGTTAGGAAAGTCCCTAGCCTGTATGATCCGGGAAGACAAAGTACACATTATCTGTTGCACCGGGGCCAATCTGGAAGAAGATATATTTAACCTGGTGGCCCATGATCATTACCGGAGAGTTCCTAACTATCGGGATCTCACCCCTGAAGATGAAAAAGACCTGCTGGATGCACAGTACAACCGGGTCACAGACACCTGTATTCCCGAAGAAGAAGCTATGAGACACCTGGAACATCATATGGTGGATATTTGGGGTCGGGCTGCAGCCGAAGGCAAGCGGTATTTGCCTCATGAATACATATACCAGTTATTGGACACCGGCGTACTTAAACCCAACTATCAAATTAACCCCGAGGATTCCTGGGTAATAGCTGCCCATGAAAAACGATTACCACTGATTGTACCGGGTTGGGAAGACTCCACCATGGGTAATATTTTCGCTGCCCACTGTATTCAGGGGGACTTTTCAGCAAGTATCGTGAAAAGTGGGATCGAGTACATGATCTGGCTGGCAAACTGGTACACCAGTACTGCTCAAAATTCGGGTATCGGTTTCTTCCAAATTGGCGGGGGAATTGCCGGAGACTTCCCCATCTGTGTAGTACCTATGTTACATCAGGACCTGCAAAGAACCTCCACCCCGGTGTGGAACTATTTTTGCCAGATATCTGATTCCACTACCAGCTATGGTTCTTATTCAGGGGCTGTTCCCAACGAAAAAATCACCTGGGGAAAACTGGCAGTGGATACACCAAAATATGTGATCGAATCCGATGCAAGTATTGTGGCACCCCTTATTTTTGCCCAGATCTTAGACTGGTAATATGGATATTGACCAAAAACTGAAGATTTCCCTGTCAAAAGGGTTATCCGATTTGTACCAGGTATACCTGGAGCCAGACCAACTGGTATTACAACCCACCCGCAAGGAATTTGAGGGCACACATACCTTCGTCACCTTCCCGGTTGCTAAGCAGGCCAAAAAAAGTCCACCGGTGATTGCCGAGGAATTGGGTGAATACCTGTTGGAAAACGAAGCAATAATAGCCGGGTTTCAGGTGGTTAAAGGCTTCCTGAACCTTACCTTGAAACATCTCATCTGGCTGGAACAGCTAAAGGTGATGGAAAAACAAGAAAAGTGGTGGCAGGCTTCGGATAAAAATCAGCTGGCAGTAGTGGAAATTGCTTCTCCCAACACCAATAAACCCCTGCACCTGGGACACCTCAGAAATATTTTTCTGGGTTTTTCCGTCTGCAATATTCTGGAAGCAGCAGGGTATCAGGTCAGAAAAGTTTGTATCGTTAACGACCGGGGAATTCATATATGCAAATCAATGGTGGCCTACCAAAAGTTCGGCAATGGTGATAGCCCCCAAAACTCCAATACCAAAGGCGACCATTTTGTGGGAGATTATTACGTCAAGTTCGATCAGGTTTACAAGCAGGAGGTCAGCCAGTTAGTGGAATCGGGAGTAGCTCCGGCAGAAGCATCCCGGGAAGCTGCCATATTGAAAGAGGCGCAAACCTTGTTGAAAAGCTGGGAGGCCAACGATGAAGACACTTTGGCACTATGGCAAAAAATGAACCAGTGGGTTTATGACGGTTTTAGCCAAACATATGCACAGGTGGGTGCCCATTTTGACAAGATCTACTATGAATCTGACACATACGTACTGGGCAAGGACATCGTACAGGAAGGCTTGAAGCAGGGGGTATTTTATAAAAAAGACGATCAATCGGTATGGGTTGACCTGACCGACGAAGGTTTGGATGAGAAACTGATTTTACGTGCCGATGGCACTTCGGTCTACATCACCCAGGATTTGGGTACAGCGGATCTGCGCTACCAGGATTTCAAATTCGATCAATCGGTTTATGTAGTGGGAAATGAGCAGGACTACCATTTCCAGGTTTTGATTAAGATCCTTAAAAAGCTGGGGCGCTCCTATGCCGACGGTATGTACCATCTTAGCTACGGAATGGTGGATCTTCCCGGTGGTAAAATGAAATCCCGGGAAGGAACAGTGGTGGATGCAGATCATATTGTGGAGGAGATGATCAATACCGCAGAGACGCATACTACTGAACTGGGTAAGATCGAGGCACTGGACCGGGAAGAGGCCCAGGCTCTTTACAAAATATTGGGATTGGGTGCACTTAAGTATTTCCTGACCAAAGTAGACCCACGTAAAAGGATACTGTTCAATCCGGAAGAATCCATAGCTTTTCAGGGAGATACCGGACCGTTTATTCAATACACACATGCCCGGATTTCAGCTATCCTGAGAAAAGCGGATGCCATGGGACTCCCCCTGGATTTCTCACCCCAAAAGATAAATACCCTTCATTCCAGTGAGCAGGGACTTATTTATCTATTGACGGAGTTTCCCCACAAGATTGAAACGGCGGCGGCGGATTATGCACCATCAGTAATAGCTCAATACGTATTTGAACTGGCCAAAGAGTACAACCGCTTTTATGCAGAAGTTTCCATATTTAGCGAACCTGAGCCCAACACACGGCAGTTCAGGGTGGTATTATCTCAGCAAACAGCCAAAGTAATTCGGAAAGGCATGAATCTATTGGGAATCGATGTCCCCGAACGCATGTAAATTATGTCAAACTCCTTAAAGGCCTGGATAACCGCGGCGCGCCTCCGCACGTTGCCATTGGCAGCTGCCAGCATCTGTATGGGGGGGTTCCTGGCATCCGCATCCGGAGATTTTCACTGGAACATTTTTGTACTGACGTTACTGACCACCCTGCTGCTGCAGATTTTATCAAACCTGGCCAATGACTATGGTGACTTTCATCACGGGGCCGATCATCAGGAACGGGTAGGACCGTCAAGAATGGTGCAATCAGGTGAAATTACGCCGGAAAAAATGAAAAGTGCCCTGGTAATTCTTGGTATAGTCACGTTTGCCACCGGCATTTGGCTGTTGGTTAAGAGCCTTGGTTTTCAGAGCACCTCGTTTTATATCTTTCTTTGTCTGGGGTTACTCAGCATAGCAGCAGCCATCTATTACACTGCGGGAGACAAACCCTATGGTTATCGCGGCTGGGGAGATCTGGCAGTATTGATATTCTTTGGATTGGTGGCGGTGTTTGGTACATTCTTTTTGCAAACCACCAGCTTTCGCTGGCTGAACCTGCTGCCGGCCCTTTCCTGTGGATTATTTGCCACCGCGGTATTGAACGTCAACAATATCCGGGACCTGGAAAGTGACAAACAGGCGGGAAAATTATCTATTCCGGTAAGGATAGGCAGAAAAGCGGCAATAACATATCACTGGGGGCTGTTATTTACGGGGTTGGTCTGCTCTGTTCTTTTTGTGATCATCGATTTTAACTCTCCCTGGCAGTGGCTGTTTCTGCTGGTAATTCCCTTATTATACATCAACGCCCGGGCCGTGCAAAAACATTCAGGCAGTGCGCTTGATCCCTATCTTAAACAAATGGCACTAACTACTTTGTGCTACGTGCTCTTGTTCGGCCTGGGACTAATAATTGCAGGATCGTAAATAGCGGTGGGCCGTGAGTGGTGAGCTTGGCGCCATTCACCGATTCTAAATGCCCCATACCCTATGCTCCATGCTCCATGCTCCATGCTCTATGCTCTATGCTCTATGCTCTATGCCCCATGCTCCATGCCCTATGCCCTATGCTCTATGCTCTATGCTCTATGCTCTATGCCCCATGCTCTATGCCCTATGCCCTATGCCCTATGCCCTATGCCCTACCCTGTATGCCATACCCTGTTGCTGTTGCTGATTCTGTTTAAATACTTATCTTTAGGAAATTCCTAACAAATCACTAAATGAAGAGAATTCTTGTCCCAACAGATTTTTCCCAGGAAGCTGACTTCGCGTTGGATGCTGCAGTCAGTCTGTCCGCTAAAACCGGTGCCCAAATCGTTTTATTGCATGTAGTGGAAGGGTTTGTTCCCGGGTCTTTTGCTACCCAGGGAGGCATGCCGGATAATTTGACGGAAGAGGTATTCATGAGGCAATTGATTGAAAAAGGCAAAAAGGATCTTGCCAAACTATTGGTCAAGAAACAGCTTGAAAACAGTAACATTTATTCTAATGTCAAGGTAGGTAATCCCTATCACCACATTGCCAGGGATATTCTGGACCAGGATGCAGACCTGGTAATCATCGGCTCACAAGGCACATCGGGCTATGAAGAG
>JAUIKU010000290.1 GCA_030430675.1 Bacteroidia bacterium
GTCCTGCTGATATCGGCGGATGCGGTGGTCCGGAATGTTAATCCTTCTAATAATTTTATATCTACATAAATGTTACCCAGAATTCGGTCGGTGTGATTATCTACATCTGGCCATTCACGCGCAGCTACCGTATTTCTTTGTCGTTCAAGATTTACATCTGTTGGCCCGGCATACCCTGTATTTGATATTGCGGGGTCTGACTCAAAAACTGGTACGGTAGGCAAGCCCTGATACAAACCGGTCCATGCTCCATGTATAAAAGTCCTGTTTCCAGCGCCATTATTACGTTGTTTACTCCTGCTGTACATTAGGTTATTTCCTATAGTGATGGCGTTGGTAACTTTATTTTCCGTATTGACTCTTACCGAAAGCCTTCTCTGATAGGTTTCCAACATGATACCCTCGTTGTCAAAATAGTTCATTGACACATAGTACTTGTTGCGTTCCGTCCCACCCGATATGGCCAGCTGGTGATCTGTGATGTATCCAGTTTGGGTCCCCTCATCTACCCAATTGGTGCCTTCCCCAAGGTTGGTATTTTGGAAAGGTATTGGATCTCCAGCTGCCTCAAATGCTACGTTCATGTTTTCTGCAAACTCCGTGGCGTTCATGGGACGGGGTAGTTTTTTGGCAGGCTCCTGAAAACCGTAGTAACCGCTATAGGTCAAAGTAGGTGTTCCGGTTTTCCCTTTTTTAGTAGTTATTAAAACCACCCCATTGGCTGCTCGGGCCCCATAAATTGCGGCAGAAGCAGCATCTTTTAGTATATCGATGCTTTCGATGTCATTGGGGTTGATGGTAGCCAGGGGGTTAGAGTTCTCACTGTTGCCGGCGGGTACAATAATACCGTCGATTACGTACAGCGGATTGCTGTTATTGATACTCCCCGCACCCCGTATTCTCACATAAACCCCTCCACCAGGCTGTCCTCCATTGGTGGTCACATAAACCCCGGGCACCCTGCCCTGAAGCGCTGCATCAAAAGAAGGTGTTGCCACCTGCTCGATAACCTTGGAATCGATGGAAGCAATGGATCCGGAAACGTTTCTCTTTTCCTGTGTTCCATATCCTACCACCACGATTTCTTCCAGCGCTGTAACATCGGGACTCATGGTAAGATTAATAACAGTATTACTTCCTACCATTCGCTCTACTGTTAAATATCCCACGGAACTAAATACCAATACGGTATTTTCATCGGGTACTTCAATGGTATAATTACCGTCTACATCTGTTACCGTACCCTGAGTAGTTCCCTTTATCAATACATTGACTCCCGGTAAACCGTCGTTGTATTCGTCTTTCACATTACCGGAAACTGTAACTGCCAATTTGACGTCAATTCTTTCAACTCCGCGTTTGATGTCAGACCTGGTAATAGGAGAAATAGAAATATTGTTGTTGACCTGTCGGAATTTTAGTTTAGAAGCTTTGGATACGTCAAGTAGGATTTCCGCAACGGTTCGATTGCCTGAAGATGAAAGAACGATGCTCTTGTCGGTATCGACGTCAGTCTTTACATAGTAAAAGCTGAAGTCGGTCCTGGCCTCAATCATGTTAATGACTTCACCTACTGTAGCATTGTTAGATTCGAAATTTACATAGGTTTCATTAACACTCTTGACCTGGGCCTCAGAATCAAGCGCAGATATTGTGCCCAGGCATAACACCTGCAATATCAGACCATAAGATGACAACTTAATTGTCATTACTAGTGCTCGTAATAGTTTAATTTTCATAAATTTGGGAGTTTTGTGGAACTTCGGTTTTGCAAAATCTAATGTTCCTGAATCTTGTTTCGAAACCATAATTCAGGAAAAACACCATACCCCGGATGCTACAACATTCGGGGTTATTTATTTGGTCTATAAGCCATAGGCATTGTGGTTAGAAGGTTAAAATGACTGTTTTGTTATCCCTGATTTCATATTTGAATTCGAAACTATAACCGATTACCCTCAAAATATTTTCAAGGCTCTGATTCTTAAAAGTGCCTATTCCTGTTTTTCCTTTGAGCCTATTTTCAACTACTTCCCGGTTGTTTATCACAAAATCAACCTCGAACCATCTTTTTAGGATACTAATGGTTTCATCAAAACTCTTGTTTTCCAGGTAGATATATCCGTCTTTCCAGGATATCGTTTCTTGAATGTCGAAAGGTTGTTTTATTACATCATCGAACTTTAGCACTGCCTGCTCCCCCGGCTCAAGGAACACCGATCTCACTCTGCCACTGGAGTTTTCCAGCATATCAACTCTGACTTTCCCTGTTACCAGTGAAACATCGCACTTATTTTCATTCTCATAAGTTTGAATGTTAAAAGAAGTACCCAGAGCGGTGGTCCTCAACGTATTGGTAATAACAGTAAATGGCCGGTTGGTGTCTTTTTTAACGTCAAAAAAACCTTCTCCTTTCAGATACACTTCTCTACTGTCTTCACCAAAATTTACCGGATACCGAATGACACTTCCAGAAAATAGTTTGACAGTGGTTCCGTCTTCGAATTTGAATGAGGAGATTTTACCTTCCGGGGCTACTTTCTCGATAAAACGCAATTCGGTCTTGGCTATCTCACGGGGTTTATTCCACTCTTTGTTGTATGCAAAAACTACCATCACCACCAGGATTACCGCAGCGGCAACTCCATACCACAGCTGCCTGGAGTTGTTTGATGGCTCTCCCATTTCTCTAATGGGTGTCGGTTCTTCTATTTGCCGGGCAATCTGTTCCCAAAGACTATCCTTTTCCGTCCGGGAAACGGAAGTGGTATTGAATTTAAAGGACAACAAAGTAGCACGGGCCTGCTCCATGCATGCTTGCCGCTCCTCCGATTCATCTGCCCAATGGGCCCAGAAGTCCCGGCAAGCATTGTCAGGGTCAATGATCCATTTATGAAAATATGGATCGTTTATTAAATTCTTTATTAATGAATCGTTGCTAGCGTCCAAAGTAAATGATTTATAATATAAAGACGCCAAAATACCAAAAACCTACTGCATATTAAGGACATTATTTTGGAGGAGGTTTTTTTAAGCATAAATGCGCTCATTACCTTAAATAGCTCGGCTGGGTTTTCAGCCAATGTTTATCGGGGTCATAAGGAAACTTCTTATCGGCATCGTCGATTATTTCGACCCCCAGGCCCGGGCCTGTAGGAACTTCGGCGTAACTGTTAACAACTTCAATAGGTTCCTTGAAAAGTCCTCCCCTGAAAGGATTGTAATGACGGCAGGATTCCAGTACCATACGATTAGGAATCGCCGCTACCAATTGAATATTGGACATCCAGGTAAGGTCGCCATGCCAGTTGTGCGGTACACAGGGTTTATCGTGCAAATGAGCGTGCTGGGCGATGTACCAGCCTTCACTAAGACCGGTGGTATCACAATCCGGTTGTACAATATCATAAGCATCCCGTTCGACCCAGTCCTTAAATTCCAAGCGATCGGTCATGGTTTCCCCGCCCGAAATGGGTACACCGTTGGCCGCTTCTCGTATTCGCAAATGCCGTTCAATTGCTTTGTCTATGTCCTCCGGCTCATTAGGGATCCGGGGCCGGCTTCTGCCCCAGCGATCTACGGGTTCTTCCACCCATTTAAAGTTCAACTCAGCCAGTTTGGGTACCAGTTCAATGGCCTGATCGGTAGATGGCCGCATGTTGAATTCGTGCATCAGTTCAAAATCATCTCCCACACTCAAGCGCAGTTTTTCCAAAAATGGCAGGTATTTGGCGATGGTCATGTTTTGCTCAAAGTGCTCGGCAAACCTGAACTTAAAGCCATAAAACCCCTCATCTTTATAACCCAGCGCTTCATCGATCAGGTCTTCCGGACGTTTGTCAAAATCCCAGATGGTGCCACAACTGGCGTAATGCTTGATCCTGGTGACCGGTTCGCAATTGGTGGCCAACAGTTGGTAGACCGGTTTGTTTTTGGCTTTTCCGATAATATCCCAACAAGCTATGTTGATCCCTGCCCAGGCCATGGCCTTATTGGTGGTACGATGGCTGGGAGCAATTACCTCTACATCGAAGGGGTTCTTCCCCAGGATTTGGGGTTTGATGTGTTTTTCGGTGTATTCCTTGACAAATTCCGGATTGCCATAGGGACTGGGACCACCAATCCCGGTAATGCCCTGGTCGGTTTCGATCTCAGTCAAAATGGTTACACCCACCCCATACCACCATTTTTCAATAGGGTAATCGCAGGAAAAAAGGCGAACCCTAACGTCGGTGATCTTGATATTTTCACGGGCTACCCCATCCAGGGGATTGTTGCGGACGGCGTTTGTTGCTGAGGGCGCAGAAGAAACGGGATCATTTGCGCAGCCGGCGGCCAGGGTGGCAGCTCCGAGAGCCGAGGTACTTAGGAAGGTGCGTCTATTTATATTCATGATAGAGATAAGGTAACTGATGTTTTTAAGTTCAACTCATTAACTATTGGA
>JAUIKU010000291.1 GCA_030430675.1 Bacteroidia bacterium
CGCCCTGTTGAACGAAGAAAAAGCCATTGTATCGGACATTCCCGGCACTACCCGTGACTTTATCGAAGACGAGATCACCATTGAAGGCATCAAGTTCCGCTTTATCGACACTGCGGGACTGCGGGAGACAGAAGATACTATAGAGGCATTAGGAGTTGAAAGAACCAGGGAGCAGTTAAGGAAAGCGGCGGTTATTATCTATATGGTTGATTTGACGGCAGGAAGTATTGATGTAATCAAGCAGGAGCTGGAGCAAGTTCGAGAGCAGCTAAATAATCAGCAACAGCATACAGGGAAACAGCATACAGGTGAAGCACACGAGCAACAGCCCCGATATCTATCGGGGCATACAGGTGAAGCACAAGAGCGAGATGAACCGCTGGCGCACACGCAAACCCACACGCCCACTCAAACTCCGCTCATCTATGTGGGTAATAAAGTAGACAAAGCCTCGCCAGAGTTATTGCAGGCGCTTGAAGATACCGATATGGTATTGTTGTCGGCCCTGAACAAAGAAAATCTGGAGCAATTAAAAACCAGGATCCTGGAGGCGGTGAACCTGGGTAGGGTGTCCCAGGACCAGACCGTGGTTACCAGCCTGCGGCACTATGAGAGTTTGCGCGGGGCGGATAGCGCTCTGAACGATGTGCTTAAGGGCATTGCGCAGGGTGTGAGCAATGATCTGCTGGCACTGGATATCCGTACGGCACTGCATCACCTGGGGGAGATTACCGGGGAGATTACTACCGATGATTTGTTGGATAATATATTTAGGAAGTTCTGTATTGGAAAGTAGGTTGATATTAAATAACTGACTATCTGTTATTTAACTGATACCAAGAGTTTAACTTTCTTTAAGAAACCCAGTGTACTAATTAAATCCATGTCTATAGTGGATTCAGGTTTCAGATAACCCTGGATACAAAGCGGATCGACATAAACGGAGTTTCCGAGTAAATCATTTGCTCAGGGTAACAACGGCCTCTACCATAATCTCTTCGTCATCTGTTTCTGGATCATCATCCAGGTCTTCCGAAATAACATCCTCCAGCGAAACAATTAAGGTAGTACTGGTAAGAGAGTTGATGTTGAGTGTGGCTTCATCGGCGGTTCCCGCATCCAGGGTAATCATTGATTCGTCAGCACTTAAACTCCAGGTGCCGTCATCTGTATCACCATCGAAATTTGAATCGTAGGTGTTGTCGGAATTTAAAGTAATAGACCCGGTGACCGACTCTTCCAATCCGGCTTCGAACAATGCATTAAAAAGGGCAGCATCTCCTTCTGAATAACCCAAATCATTTACCAGGTAATCAATTAATGATTGCCCATCCACTTCAGCAGTGACTTCTACTGATGATGTAGTCCAGGTGCCTACCAACATTTCTTCCGTGGTTGGATCATTGTCAACGGCTTCATCATCGTCACCGCAGGCAATCGCGAAAACCACCAGGATAATTATTAGAAAATAAAATGGATCAACTCTAAAATCTTTCATAGCTCTAAATTTTATGTAAAAATTGGTTCTATCTAATTTACAACAATTACTGTAAATCGTTAACAATTTGATAATATTATTGATGTAATGGTGTTATATTTTCACTGTAACCTTCTTCTTTTTCACATAAAGGAGATTAAACAAATCACATCAACTCCCTACACAGATACCAACCGGCACACGCGCTCAAGCTTCATGATTCATACCTTAAGACAGGGGCAGGTAGCTTTGAATTCGGCTTTGTAATCAACTGACATCAGCAGAATGGAATCACAGCAATAGGTACCTGTGGGTTACTGAGGAATATTTTGTTTACTTTCTGCATCGGAAAGTAAAAATCTTAATTATTATAGGGGCAAAAACCCTCATACATAAACCCAATCTCTTAAATTTGTCCATGCTCCCCCAGGTAAGAATAATAGCCCTATGCTCTTTCATGCTGTTACACTTTGCCTCCTTATCACAGCAACCCCTATTCCCCTTACATCTCAGTGAATCCAAACGGTATCTGAAAGACCGGAGCGGGAGGCCATTTTTGATCAAAGAGTTTTCTGCCTGGGGTTTGATACAGGCCCTTTCTGAAGAAGATGAAGCGGCATTCCTGGACAGCATCAAAGCCCGGGGTTTCAATACGGTTATGACCAGCATCCTAAGCAATGCCTCTGGTCAAATGGCCGGCAATCCACCCTATTGGCAGGGTGTTGCTCCTCTAGAAGTAGAATGGGACTTCTCCACCCCCAATGAGGCTTACTTTCAGCATGTTGACCGATTTTTAAAGATGGCTGAAGCTAAGGGAATCTTCGTGATGGCCCTGCCTTTTTATATGGGTTACCATGGGGATGGTGCCCAGGGATGGTGGGATGAGCTGATCAATCCCAACAACAGCCCGGATAAAATGAGCGCCTATGGTGCATTCATCGGCGAACGGTACCGGAATACCCCAAACCTGATGTTTATTGCCGGTGGTGATAATAATGCAGAGGGGGATTTTTACCCCTATGAAATCAACATGATCAGGGCCATAAAAGCTGCGGCTCCGGAACATCTCTGGACCGGTCACTTTGATACCAATAAACAGGTATACTGGTCCACCGACAACCCTCTTTATGCGGACCTTATGGATATCGATGGACAATATGTTTGGACCGAGTCCAACATGCTGGATGACGGGCCACAGTATGTGTCGGAGCTAAAACAGTACCAAAAGGGGAAAATGATCATGCAGCTCGATCAAAGTTATGAGCATGATGTGCCCCATTATGCCGATAATGAAAACTATCAATGGATCCGTCGCAAGATGTATGAAGGTTTGCTCAATGGTTGTACCGGAACTTCCTTTAGCTCAGGGGTGATCGGAAATCAATGCTACACCTTCAAAAACTGGAAACCCCTGATGAATACCACCGGTATGAATCAGGTGTCCTGGTGCTTCCAGCTGTTTGATGCCATTCCCTGGCACCAATTGGTGCCGGATGAATCGGACCGGGTAATCCTCACCGGCCGCGGCGAATTTGGTAGCCTCAACTACATCTGTGCTGCACAAAGCACCGATCAGAAATACTACATTATGTATATTCCCAAAGGCCGGCCCTTGTTCGTCAATATGAAAAACATGTCGGAAACCACCATGCGCATGCACTGGTACAATCCCCGCACCGGCCAGGCACTCCGCATTGGCGCCACCGGTCACCTGGAGCGCTTTGGCGTGGCCCCTCCTTCAGAAGAGGATTGGGTATTGGTTTTCGACAGCGATGAGGGTTTTAAAATGCCAAACCTGATGGAATAGTATGAGTGGATACAAAACCTTGTGGCTTTTTCTTTTTCTGGCTTGCTGCCAGCCCCCGCAATCCCGGGAAACCAGTCAGGCGGATGACCCGGGGAAAGACGACTTTCACATTTACCTGCTAATGGGGCAGTCCAATATGGCGGGTAGAGGTATGGTGGAGGCGGTTGACACCATCACCAATCCCAGGGTATTGATGCTGGATAAAAACAACCATTGGGTACCAGCCAAAGCGCCCCTGCACTTCGACAAGTCCATTGCCGGCACTGGTTTGGGTTTGGTCTTTGGCAAGCTGATGGCACAATCGAACCCACAGGCCACCATCGGACTGGTTCCCTGCGCCAAAGGGGGCAGTTCCATCAATACCTGGTTCCCTGATTCCATACATCAGGGTACTAACTCTTATCCCTATATGGAAATGATCGAAAAGTCGAAGTTGGCTTTGTCCGAAGGAACACTAAAAGGGATCCTGTGGCACCAGGGTGAATCCGATACCAAAACTGAAGCAGGTGTTGCCGGTTATCCGGAAAAATTCTATGCTATGATCGACCTGTTAAAAGCTGACCTTAACATTGAGCATGTGCCCATTGTCATGGGTGAGTTGGGTGATTTTTTCACCGAAAGAATCCCTTTGGCAGCGGAATTGAATGGGGTTTTCCGGCAAATGGCAGCCCAGAATGAATGCCTGGAACTGGTCAGTGCCGAAGCATTGACCCACAAAGGAGATTCCGTTCACTTTGATTCGCAGTCGTACCGCCAGCTGGGTGAAAGGTATGCCCAAAAAATGATTGAATTGCAAGGCCGGTGCTTACCGTAACGGAAACCGTAACAAATCTTGCCATAGTGCATTAAACAGCACTTCTGGCTACAAATCATACCGGCAACCTTATAAACAACACCATAAGTGCATTTTAACGCACTTTTCTATGAATTATTGAGTCCTATCTTTATCTTTACAAGAAAAAGAGCTGTATAATGCACTTAGAAGCACTTATCCAGAGCTTAAAAAACCGGCGGGAGGTCTTAGGGGTTACTCAGGAACACCTGGCTGAACTATCCGGTGTAGGCCTTCGCACTTTGAAAGCCTTAGAAAGTGGTAAAAGTAATCCTACTTTTGAAACCCTGAGCAAACTGGCG
>JAUIKU010000045.1 GCA_030430675.1 Bacteroidia bacterium
AGTTTATTGTTTCCGGCAAGCCCCCTGTACCAATTGAAAGAAATTTACTGACCAGCGGAATTATCGATATGGGAATACGCTCATTGCTGGAGGGTAAGGCCAGGGCTACTCCTTTTCTGGATATACAGTATAATGTCGAGGGATACCAGTCGATCAGACCTACGGAACCCCGTCCCACCGGTCAAAGCATAGGTGCCTGGCCCCCGGAGGGGTATGATTTTATCATCCATGAAAGGTTCAGAAAGTAATTGTTTTGGTAAGAATTTCCAGGGTAGTTGACTAAAAAGGACCTGGATTCATGACCGTGCTTAACCTAATTTTAGTTATATTTAAGTAACTGTAACTATAGTCTCATGAATCGTATAGCGTCTTTTCTTGTTGCTAATCTTACACTCATTGGCTTGGTAGTATTGTTTTGGGGTTGTAGTGCCACCGGACCTGACTCCAGCGCTACTTCCGACCCTGCCACCACCTACACCAGTTTGCTGGATGTACTGCGCAACCAGCCACAGTTAAACATAACCGGGGCCGGTAATAATGTTGAAATCCGTATTCGCGGCAGCAGATCCATTACCGGCAATAATGAACCACTATTTGTCCTGGATGGCACACCTATTGGTAATGGCTACAGCAGCGCCAGTACCATAGATGCCAATATGGTTGATGGTGTTAGGGTATTGGCAGGCTCGCAAGCTGCAATATACGGGGCCAGAGGTGCCAATGGCGTGATCCTTATTACCTCCAAGAGATAATGAATAGTAGTGGTCACACTATCTCCTGTGCCAAATCTCGTACATAGGCTCGCCTTTGCTATTCTGCCCCCGGTGATGCCAATCGTCCCCCTGGATTTCGTATTGGAACTGTAGCTCTGCTCCTACCCTGCTGGCATCTCGTGAAAAAAATTCAATAGATTCGGTGTAGACTCCATCCTCGGCGGTATAGCGTCCACCACCGGTTCCGCTGAATCTCATGGATTCCGTATGATAGGCAATCCACTGAAAGTAACCGCCCTGCAGGAATTTCAGGGTTTTCCTGGGGTTGTCATCTCCACGTCGTTCCTGGCCAGTATCCGGTCCCCGGGTGGCAAACAACCATTGTCCATCCAGGTCCTGCTGCAATGACGGCTCAGGGAGATAGGTCCTGTCATCATTTCCATTAAATACCAGCTTTCCATCACTATAATCAATCTGCGACCGGTGAACTTTCTCGCCGTCTTGTTCGTAGTTCGAATTGAATTCCAGCGCCACAATCAGGCTGTCGCCCTTCATCTTAAAATAGCCACCCTTGGCCACCACAAACTGGCTGGGATCGCTATTATAAACCGTGTACACCATATAATTTGATGCCACCAGTAGCAGATGATTCCTCTGTCCTTCATCTAAAGTCTCGGACGCCTTATACACACCAGGCGCAGGCTGGGCCAGCAGATCGATTGTGATCAACGGGATCAGCAAAGCGACCATTGCCAAACGCTTTCTATATCTCATATTATATTGATTATTCCATTTAAGTTAGACATTTGGAGTCAAAGGGCAATAGCTCGCTGAGCCAATACCGGAAAACAGCTTTTACTCCGCTTGTATCACCAATCTTCTGTACCTGGTCAACTGTGGTGACCCGTCATCCCGAACCGTCAGGATCACATGGATGGTTTTACCTGCAGCATCCTCCGGAACCTCGATGACAGCATTCCCGGAATCAGCCCGCTTTATAGTGACTTCTCCCTGATAGGTACCCGCTTCCGGGTAGACCCACCATACATAGGTGAGCTTGTCCTCATCGGGATCATAGGATTCTTTTGCGCTTGGCTTTATCGATTTTCCAGCCTGTGCATTGGTATAAATCACTTTGGTTGTTTTGTCTCCATTCAGCACCACCACCGGGCTGTGATTGACCTGACTGTAATTCTTAACACACCAATCCATTCTGGCGGCAAAATCGTTTTGGAAGTCGGTGCGCCAGCGGAATATGGGAACATATTGGTTTTGGTATTCTTTTCCCTGATACTGCCATTTATCGGTGGCATCGGTATACATCCAATAATCCAGGTAGGGTTCTTCATTGACCCAGCAGCCCTTACTGCAATCCGCACCGGCGTATTCCTGGATCTCCACGTTGATATTCCTGGTCTTTTCCCGTCCAAAGCGACCACCCCAGCCACCCTGCCACCATTGCTCGGGGTCATTCAGACCATTGGGCATAAGGTAAAAATACGTGGGGGTATCTCCCTCCCACAAGTGCAGCGCATCGGGATACATCCCACCCAGTGCTCCGTGTCCCCGTTGAATGTTATCTCTCACCCACTCTCGCGTCACCACGCTCTCATCTCCTCCTCGGGTATGATTCCAGGCATCACTGCTAAAACGGAACGACATACCCTTATAGGCCAGGGCATTGCGTATAACCAACAGGTCGGGAAAAGTCTTGGCCATCCAGGCACCTGCATCATCCTGTCCCGCCAGGTCGTACACCCTGATCTTGCTTAGAAAGGCGGCCAGTTCCTCTTCACTACGAGTATGTTGTACCGTCCAGATGGCCTGGGCAATGGTGTTGGCCCCACCCCAGGCCAATAACCATACCGGCCGGGGGTCCGATTTATCCACTGCCTTAATGATCAAATTTGCACCTGCCGAACCCCTCTCTCCCACTGCGCTCATACCATACCCCCTATTGCCGGTAACTGTCACCTCATGCAGGTATTCGGCAGTAGGATAGTCAGGATCGTGAAGCACCAGGTTCTCCCTGACCTTGGCATAAGCATCGATACAATCATGGATCACACTGGTGGCGGGATCGGAAAGCTTCCATATGCCGGTGGCACCGATCAATCCCTCAATATCGAAATCATTGGCATAGGCCAGCAGTCTCACCAGCGATTCCTGATCATCCGGTTCATTGGTAATATCTGTGGTAACAATAATACGTGGCTTGGTCCCTTGCTGTGCAGCCAGGTCGTTTACCGGGAATAATAAGCAAGGGACCATAAGCAGGGTGACTAAAGAAATCACATTTTCTGGCCATACCACGCTGTTTAAAGCGCTAGCTTGCAGTATCTCTTTTAGATTCATGCGTCCTTAGTTAGTTGCGACTATCTGCCACAACAATAGCGCCCCAAGGTAGGAAATTCTGGCCCACAGGTCAACCGATTGGAGGGCTTGCTTTTAATAACTATTCCGAAGGGTTGAGCCTGAATTTTGCTGCGGCAGTTGACAGTGGATGGGCCATTGCCGGGGCATTCAATTCCATGTCAAAGGATCCCGAATCCAACTGGGAGTGCCGGGGAAGCTACATCGAGGGTGCAGTGGGCAGGTTTGGTTCAGTTGATCAAAGCCCAATTGTATATGAGGCTTTTCTGGGC
This sequence comes from Bacteroidia bacterium, assembly GCA_030430675.1. Taxonomy (GTDB): domain Bacteria; phylum Bacteroidota; class Bacteroidia; order Cytophagales; family Cyclobacteriaceae; genus SZUA-3. The sequence goes on from JAUIKU010000045.1 coordinate 3,359, forward strand.
ATGGGTTATGGTTCTATATGCCAGTTCTAGGTCAATTCGATTCTTTTGGCAGTGACCTTTGCTTTTTTCTTTAATGGCAAGGCTATATGAAGTATACCCTGCCGATATTTACTCTTGATCCTGTCCTGGTCAACTTCCGGTGGTATTATAAAGGTTCTGCTAATCTGATTATAGCCGTATTCCTGATGAATGGGAGCAGGAACTTTGTCATGAGGGTCGGGTTTGGTACACTCTACTACCAGGCGATCTCCAAACAGGTTTAATGCTATTTCTTCCCTGCTGAAACCCGGTACTGCGATCTCAATATGATACTCATCCGGGGTTTGCCTAATATTGGACTTTGGTTTGGCGGACCAAAGCGTCTCGTCCATGGCGTTCCGTCCCAGAAAATGGTAGGGATCAATATATCGAGTATAGCGGTCGCCAATACCGCCGAATGCCTGATCGTGAACTTGTCTCAAATTAAACATGATTACCTCCTTTTTTATTACAAGTAGCTGGTTTTTCTCCCGTTTGACCATGACGAATAGCAACTGAAGACATGATTTTATGCACACAGGACCACAGTTAATCCGTTGGCATTTTGGCATTTATCAGGAACTAATGTATTATACTATCTTGAATACCGCAGGCTAGAGCCACCTTTTTTAGACCCTAATACAAAACCATGAAAAGTATCCTGAACCAAATCAAGCAAGAAAACCATCAATGGACGAATCAGAATAATTCTTTGCCGGAACCCCAACAGCAAGAGCCCCGGCGGGGATTCTTAAAGAAACTCTCCCTGGGGGGCATTTCCCTGTCCGCCATGATGGGTATGTCCATTGAAGACACCCTGGCCCATACCACCTCCAAAGTAAACCGCAGTTCGGCTCCCTCCGATCTAAAGATCACTGACCTTCGTTATGTGACCCTGGATAATGGCACTTCCTACACCAATGCCCGCAATGTGATCATCCGCATAGATACCAACCAGGGCATTTATGGATTGGGTGAATTGCGGGATGGTGCGGATCCCCGATACGGACTTTTTCTCAAGAGCCGTATCCTGGGGCTCAACCCCTGTAACGTGGAAATGATCTTTAAAATTATCAAGCAATTCGGAGGGCACGGCCGAAAAGGGGGTGGCGTCAGTGGCGTGGAAATGGCCTTGTGGGACCTGGTTGGCAAAGCCTATAATGTGCCAGTCTGGCAGATGCTGGGCGGTAAATATCGCGATAAGGTGCGGCTGTATGCTTATGTACCGGCCCACAACCAGCAGCACATGGATGAAGATAAGTTCCGGGCCGACTGCAAGGTACGCATTGAAGAACAGGGCTTCACCTGGTTAAAAATGCATCCCGGTATCCAGGTGTATGCCGATGTACCGGGCACTACCGTAAACACCAAATTCATACCGGGGTTTAAAGACCGCAACCTGGACAACTACCTCTCCTACCTGAACACCCGCCACGCGCAAACCGGTGTGATGGTTACTGACAAGGGGTTGGACTTACTGAAAGCGTATGTAGGCACCATACGGGATATTGTAGGTTATGATATACCCCTGTCCGCAGATCATTTCGGCCATTTCGATATCAATGAATGTATCAGGGTAGCCAATGCACTGGAACCCTACAGGCTGGCCTCCATGGAAGATTTTGTACCCTGGGACAGCATGGACCAACTTAAAATGATCACCGATGCCATAAATTCCCCCACCATCACCGGTGAAGATATCTTTGGCAAGGAGACATTTCGCAAACTATGTGATATGCACGCAGTGGATATCGTCCACCCCGATATGGGCTCCTCAGGAGGGATACTGGAAACCAAAAAGATCGGCGATTATGCGGAAGAGCATGATATTGCCATGAAACTGCATTTTGCCGGTACCCCGGTGTGCTTCATGGCCAACGTTCATGCGGCGGCCGCCACTCAGAACTTCCTGGCGCTGGAACTGCCGGTGCAGTGCGTGGACAATCCCTGGTGGCCCAAGCTGGTCAACATGGTGGGTAAGCAAGAGTTGTACACCAAAGGTTTTGCCAATGTGCCGCTGGATGCTCCGGGACTGGGGGTGGAACTCAACGAAGACGAGATCAAAAAACACCTTCATGCGGAAGACAAAAGCTATTTTGCTCCTACCCCTGAATGGGATGAGAAACGCAGTCATGACCGTTTATGGAGCTGACATCGAAATACTTCCGCTGTTGCTACTATCACATAAGTTCCATATTTTTGAGATTTTGCAGCCTGTTCTGGCGGGAAACCCGACAACCAGGCTGACCAGCAACGGTATGACGAACCAATAACTACCAATATTCATTATGAAAAAGATTTGCCTTTTTTTATTTACCATCCTGCTGATTGGAGCGTGCAATGATGGCAACAATACCTCCGAAAATTCAGCCATGGTTGACGAGCCCCGGGGAATCGATAACATTGCTTATAAATGGGGAGAAATGGCGTTAGAGGCCACTGCATTGGACACCGAACGGTTTAATCCCAGGCCTACCATCACCTCCCGGTACCTGGGGTTGATTTTTGTATCCATATTTGATGCCTGGTCCATGTATGACCAAAAAGCCACTCCCGTTTACCTGACAGGGGTAGAAAGAAGGCCGGTAGAAGAACATACCCTTAGTAATAAAGAGATTGCCATCAGTTATGCGGCGCTGAGGACCATGAATGAATACTATTATTCTGACCAGGCGTTGTTTATGGAATTCATGAAAGAACTGGGTCTGGACCCCATGGACGAATCAATGGATCCCACTACCCCCCAGGGCATCGGCAATTTGGCGGCAAAAGCTGTGATTGAAGCCAGGAAAGGGGACGGGGCCAATCAGTATGCAGAAGAAGAGGGATCAAACGGTGAATCTTATTTCAATTACGTGGGATACGAGCCCGTCAACTCTGTAGAAGAAAATGTAGACCCCAACCGCTGGCAGCCTAAATATTTTTCGGATGGAGCGGGTGGACAATTTGCCCCGGGTTGTCTGACACCCTTCTGGGATAAGGTAAAACCGGTAGCACTCAAATCGGGTGATCAGTTTCGTCCCGGTCCCCCACCCATGATCGGCTCCAAGCAACTGGAAGAAGAAGTTAAAGAGGTGATCGATATGCAGGCCAACCTCACCGACCACGAGAAGGCCTTGGTGGAATTCATGCGGGACGGTCCACAGTCGGTACAGCAGGCAGGTCACTGGCTGAAATTCGCCCAGGACGTATCCCTAAGGGACAATCACACCCTTGACCAGGATGTAAAGATGTATTTTTATAACCAGGTGGTAGCTATGGACGCATTTATCGCTTCCTGGGATTCGAAAATGTATTATGATTACGCCCGCCCTTATGCCCTGGTGCACCAGTATTATGAAGACCAGATCATCAAGGCCTGGGGTGGTGAAGGTGTAGGTATGGTAGAAACGCAAGGTAAAAACTGGCGTCCATATTCCCCGGCTACTTTCCTGTGTCCTCCTTTCCCCAGTTATGTTTCCGGTCACAGCACCATTAGTGGTGGGTGTGCCGAGGCCTTGAAGCTGTGGACAGGCAGTGACGCGTTCGGAGTAGAAGTGCAACTGGTAGCCGGTGCCATGACCGAACCGAACAATCTTGGTGATACCGTAACCCTGGAGTTTCCCACTTTCACCGAAACCGCAGAAATGGCTGGAATATCCCGGGTACTAGGTGGATACCATATCCAGGCAGATAATGTAGCTGGACTTGAACTGGGCCGGGATGTCGCCCGTGAAGCCTGGAAGTGGTATAAGAAACACGTGGGTGAGGAAGGGTAATCAATAACCGGCCGCCTGTCCGTCTTTGCGGGATTCAGAAGCACCAACGTAAATGTCACCTTGTCTCATTATGGCCTGGTAGCCGCCATATATCCCTTTGGACATGCGGATACCATGCCCTCTGTCCATTAAATCTCTGATGGTCTCATAGGAAAAACCGGATTCCATATAAATGTTTCCCGCTCCCTCCAGGTGTCGGCGTCCCAGGTTGCTGCCATAATGGTAGATCCTGGGGGCATCCCCTGCTTCCTGCAAATTCATGCCGAAATCCACCAGGTTTACAATAATCTGGGCATGGCCCTGTGGCTGCATGTCCCCGCCCATTAAGCCAAAGCTCATATAAGGTTTGCCATCGCGGGTAACGAAGGCCGGAATAATGGTATGAAAGGGACGTTTACCGGGTGCATAGGCGCTGATATGTCCTTCTTCCAGAATAAAGCCCGTTCCTCCCCGGTTTTGTAAGCAAAACCCCAGCTCCGGCGCTACTTCTTTTGATCCAAAAATGCTGGATAAACTCTGTATGAAAGATACCATATTTCCATCTGCATCGGCTGTGGTCAGGTAAATGGTGTGGTCCCCTGAAGGTATCCCTGGCAGGTATTCACCGGCCTTGTCGGGGCTGATCAGGTCGCGGCGGGAGGCTGCGTAATCTTTCGAAAGCAAAGTCTCCAGGGGAATATCACCGAAGTCTGGGTCCCCATAGTATTTTGACAGGTCCTCGTAGGCCAGCTTCTTAGCCTCCACAAAATGATGCAAATGATCTGCACTGCCATAACCCATGGAAGCCATATCAAACCCTTCCAGGATCTGCAGGATCTGCAATGCGGCGATTCCCTGTCCATTGGGAGGTATTTCCCACACGTCATATCCCCGGTAGTTGATGGAAACCGGATCTACCCACTTGGACTCATGTTGTGCCAGGTCTTTGGTTGACAGGTATCCACCCCGGTTCTTTATGTGATCGACTACCCCCCGGGCCACTTTTCCTTTATAAAACCCATCCCGACCATCTTCAGCAATAATTTCCAGGGTGTTGGCCAGTGCCGGGTTTCTGAATATTTCCCCTTTCCTGGGAAAACGGCCATCTGTAAAAAACACTTCTTTAAAGCTTGGATTATTCTCTTCCTGGATACCGGTCTCCATTCCCTTGAAGAAGTCTGCTGTCTCCTGGGTAATAGGCACCCCTTCACGGGCATAGGCAATAGTGGGCGCCAGCAGCTCAGAGAATTCCAGCTTGCCAAAACGTCCGTGCAATTGCGACCAACCATCCACACAACCGGGAACCGTTACCGACAGCGGGCCCTGTAATATGGACTGCCCGTTATCTTTGGCCGCCTTGAGGTCATCGAAGGTCATTCCCATAGGCGATTTCCCGCTGGCGTTCAACCCATAGAGCTGCTGCGATTCGGCATCCCATACTATGGCAAAAAGATCTCCACCGATCCCGTTCATACCCGGGTCGGCAAAACCCAGAAAGGCATTGGCCGCGATAGCCGCATCTACCGCAGAGCCGCCTTTTTTTAACACTTCAATGCCTATCTGAGTGGCTATAGGGTGATTAGTAGCTACCATGCCATTGCGGGCCAGTACCTCCGAACGGGTAGCAAATGATTTTCCCGAAAGGCGATCCTGGCCGTAGATATCACCGGAAACAATCAGTAATCCTAGCGCAATTGAGATAAGGTAAGTTGTTGGACGGAACATAGTGATGGCTTAGTTTTTACAAAATTTAGGTTAAATTAATTGGTAAGTCACCAGATATGCTTTCAAAATTTCTAATTTTTCTGGCAATAAACTTCGCTGCATTGGGAATCGGCAGCTTGTTAATGGGTGAAGGGCCCTCCTCCGCCTGGTACCGGAATCTACAGCAGGCGCCCTGGACACCTCCGGGATGGGTATTCGGCACTGCCTGGACTACCATCATGATATGCTTTGCCCTTTATATGACAAAGGTCTGGGAAACCACCACCAACCGGCAGCTGTTGATATTGCTGTTTTGTATGCAATGGCTGTTCAACGTGGGCTGGAACCCAGCGTTCTTCAGATATCATCAGGTGGTTTTGGGACTATTGATTATTGTAGTATTGACTGCCCTGGTGGGGTTTATGTTTTTTTATTACCTGAAAACATCGCGATTCTACAGCCTGTTAATAATGCCCTACTTCCTATGGTTACTGGTAGCCACCTCGTTGAATGGTTATATCTACTTTAATAATTCTTAACCGCTCAATCACTTGTCTTTGGCACCATCCAATGCAAACAAATTGAACTTATTCGTTGCTTGATATTGGATCCGGGGGAGTAAGCAATTCGAAGAATTCATCGAGTTTGGGCAAGATCACTATTTCAGTACGTCGATTTAAAGCCCTGCCCGCCACGGTTTCATTGGTAGCCTTGGGCAGGTATTCCGAGCGCCCCCCAGCGGTCATTCTTTCCGGCGCCACCCCAAATTCAGTTTGCATCAATCGCACAATGGAAGTGGCCCGCTTAACACTCAGGTCCCAGTTATCCACCATACACTCATTGGCAATAGGCACATGATCCGTATGGCCTTCTACCAGGATATCCAGCTGATTATGATCGTTTACAATGGATGCGATCTTTCCAATGACTTCTTTGGCCCGGTTACTGATCTGGTAGCTTCCTGACTGGAACAACATCTTGTCCGAAATTGACACATAAACCACACCCTTCTTCACTTCAATATTGATATCTTCATCGTCAAAGTCAGCAAGTGACCGCTTCAAATTCATCACCAATACCAGGTTCAAAGAATCTTTCCGCTGCATGGTTGAGGTCAGATCTTTGATGTACTTATTTTGTTCATTCAGTGCTTCCAGGGACTTCTTGATACTTTCAGCACCTGTCTTGCTCACCACCGCCAGGTCTGAAAGCCTGGCCAGCAGGTCGGTATTGGTACTTCTGAAATAGTCGAGCTGCTGCTCCAGCGAGTTTACCTTTGATTCCGCGTTGCCCAGGTTGGTTTCCAAGACCAAAATGCTGTTGTCGGCATCGGTTTTGGCCCTCTCCATAACCTGTAACTCACTTTCACATGCACCATAATTCGATTGCAGTTCATTATACTTCTTCTGACCCACACAGGAAGTCAATGCCAGAATAACTACCACTACATTAATTGACTTTTTCATGTTCTTAGCTTTTAGGTTAAAATGTGCTTGGCACATTTAACAACCTAAAAACATCACATGAACCTATCAATGATGATGATCATTGGGATTGGTGATTAATGATGGTAGGCAGATCACTCCCTGGTCCACCGCTGAAACGATCCATTCAGGGTTGAAAAACCTCCCAAAATGACTTCTGAGCCCTTGCCCACTATAAATATGCGAGATTCTACCAGGGTGCCATCGGATACCAGGTCATCTAAAACGAACCTGTTGGCTCCCTCCTTTTGAATATCGTTCCATTTAATTGCTCCTATCGGGAAGTTAGTATCATCGGGAGTTTCAATAATCTCAGCTTCTGATTCATTGGCGTCTACTTCCACCCTCATGCCATCCAGATCGGGATTATTGCTTTTAGTGCGCTCCCAGGAGTCTGCTAATGAATAGTCTTCATCTTCCTCATAGAGGAAATCCACTCTTATCCATCGTTGAAAGGAGCCCAGGTTTGATTCATTGAAATTTCCAATGATCAATTCGTTGCCATAGGCCAATATAAAGATGGAAGACTCATCGTAAGTGCCATCACTAAACCTGTCCTGCATTACGTATTCGTGCTCGGAGATCTTTTCAATTTCCCGCCATTTGAGTTCACCCACCGGAAATGAGCCCTGGCTGGGACTACTAATGATCTCCCCTTCCTCTTCATTGGCAAATACAGTTACCTGCATGCCATCCAGTGAAGCGTTGTTGCTTTCTGCCCGCTCCCAGGTGCCCACAATATCAAACTCGTCCGGCACCGGAGGCGCAGTTACTTCGATATATTCCGTTTTACTTTCGGTATCATTTGAGCTGGCATTACCAACCGATAGGGTTACATCGAATGTGCCCGATGCGGCGTAGGTAACGGTGGGGTTCTGATCGGTAGAAGTTTCCGGGTCACCTCCTTCAAAGGTCCAGTTCCAACTGGTAGCTCCCCCGGTGGACTGATCGGTAAAAGTGACCGTTTCACGGGCGGTTATGGTGGTTGCACTGGCAGAAAATCCAGCGACAACATCATCGGGTTGTACTGGATCACCTTCGTCATCCGAACAGCTGAACACAATCAGCAGAGATAACAGAACGGGGAGTTTAATGATGGTTTTCATGGTTTGAGATGTTTACTGTATCTATTAGTACGAAAATAGCTGGCTGGTAACCATTATTCAAATAAAATACTAACAATCACAATGCAAAAGTCGCTGTTTTTAACCTGCGAAAAACCTGCCCGTCAGCACAAGTGGTGCCAGCTGGTATAAACCTCTGGACAGCCAGTAAAAAGCGGATCAACCCAGATTCACTTTTTTTCCGGTGCGTACTGCCTCATATATGGCATCCATGATCCTAAGGTCTTTGGTACCCTCTTCGCCATCCAGCGGTGCAATTGGTTCCTTGCCATCATATATCATGGCAGCCATCTCATCCATTTGCAGGGTTTGGTGGGTTACAATAGGCTCTGTCAGGGGGCCGTTGTGTGTTCTTCCCTTGATGGGACCGTAGCCGGTAGAAGGTTGCATCTCCACAAATCCCTTAGTGCCATTTAGATAAAAACGGTCCAGGTAACTCATGTTATAGGTTGACAAGCAGGAGGCCACCGCACCGCTGGGAAAACCCAACTGAAACTGAATGGTCTCATCTACTCCTTCTTTGAATTTGACCGGGTCGGTCTTGGTTTCCTGGGCAGTTACCCACACAGGCTCTTCTCCTACCATATAGCGCGATCCATTTACCGCGTAGATTCCAATATCCATCAGGGCACCTCCTCCTGCCAGTTCCTTATTCAACCGCCATTGATTGGGATTGCCAATCCGGAAGCCGGACTGCCCCTGGAAGAACATGATCTTACCCAGTTCACCTTCCTTGCGCATACGGATCACTTCCACGGTATTTGGCTCAAAATGCATGCGATAGCCCACCAGCAACCTGACGTTGGCTTCTTTACAGGCCTGCACCATCTCCTCACATTCTTTGGCATTGATTCCCATAGGTTTTTCACAAATGGCGTGTTTTCCCGCTCTGGCGGTACGAATAACCTGATCTTTATGCAAGGCATTGGGAGTAATTACGTAAATGGCATCGATGTCCGGATTGTCCTTAACCGCATCGAAATTTTCATAGTTGTAGCAATTTTTTTCCGGTATGTCGTATTCCTTTTGCCAGGCTGTGATTTTAGAGGGCGTGCCACTGATCACCCCGGTAATCTTGGCCCTGGTACATGTTTTCATGGCTTTTGCCACCCGGGTACCGTAGCTGCCCAGACCCATAATAGCCACCTTTAATGTTTGATTGTTCGGTATGCTAGTATTACCGGCGAATACATTGGTATGACCCAATGCACCTGAAAGCCCTACTGCCGACACCCCTAATTTTTGTATAAAACTACGTCTTGATTCCATGCGTTTTTTTCTTTTTTTACCCTGTCAAAAATGCGATTTACAATATAAAACATTTTCCCCTCACTCTCCAATACCGGAAATGCTTGTTCGTCTGCGTACCAAAATGCACGGTTTCGTACGTCCTTAAAGCCGTGCACCTATGTAATTGCCTTCATTTCACTCTTTGGTCCATTGGCATAAATATTGTCCTGTAGGCGGTGAGAAACGTACCATCTTATGCTAAAAAGCTATTTCACTATCGGATGGAGAAACCTGTTAAGAAATCGGGCATTCTCTGGTATAAATATTTTTGGTCTTTCCATTGGTATGACCTGCACCATACTAATTCTGCTGTGGGTCAGGGACGAATTGAGCTTTAATAAATCTCACCGTAACTATTCGCAGATTTATCAGGTTATGGCTCACCGTACTTTCAATAACCAGACTTTCACCGACCGCAACATGGTGATGCCTCTGGCAGCAGCGTTGGAGAAAGAAATTCCACAGATCAAAAACGCCGTGGTGACAACCCATCCTCAAACCAGCAATATTAGAAAGAACGATACACCCTATGGTTTAACCTGTGTCACCACCAGTACCAATTTCCTGGAAGTCTTTACCGTAGATTTTATTAGCAAAAGCAGTCCCGATCCCATCGATGGGCCTTCCTCTATCGTGCTTACACAATCCGCTGCCAAAGCCATTTTTGGCGATGAGAACCCGCTTGAACAAACACTCGACATCGGCCAGGATGGGCAGGTAAAAGTAACAGGAGTAATAGCTGACTTGCCGTCCAACTCCAGCATGCAGTTAGATGCCTTACGGTCTTTTGATTATTCCAGTGATAATGTAAAACAAAATATGGAAAGATGGTCCAGTTCTTCCTGGGAAGTATATATAGAAACTCTGCCAGGTGCGGATATGGAATTGGTTAACCAACAAATCAATGAGATAAAGTACCGTCACGACCATGCGGATCGTGAGATTAGCACTTATTTTGCCTGGCCCATGGAAAAATGGCGCCTCTACAGCGATTTTGATGCCGGGGTGAATACCGGGGGCATGATTGAATATGTGCGGTTATTCACCGTGATCGCTATTATTATTCTGGTGATCGCCTGTGTCAACTTTATGAACCTGTCAACCGCCCGTTCTGAAAAAAGAGCCAAAGAAGTGGGCATTAGAAAAACCCTGGGTTCCCTAAAAAACCAGCTGGTCTATCAGTTTTTCACCGAATCCATAATTCTGTCACTTATAGCCTTTTGTTTAAGCATGGTTACCGTTTTATTACTGCTGCCATCTTTCAACCAACTGGTAGACAAGCAACTTTTCCTAAATGCCCTGGATCCGGCATTCTGGGTGGGATCGATGCTCATCATTGTTTTCACCGGGATTCTGGCAGGTAGCTACCCCGCACTGTTCCTGTCGTCCTTTAACCCTGTTAAAGTATTGAAAGGCACCGTTCTATCAGGTTTATCCGGCAATAGTGTAAAACCCCGGCAGGTGCTAATCGTATTCCAGTTTGTGGTTTCAACCCTGCTGATTTCCGCCACTATTCTGGTCTATCAACAGATCGGTATGATCAAAGGCCGTGACATAGGCTACGACCCCAACAACCTGATTTCAATATTGGGTCCTGAGGATACCCAGCGAAATTTTGAAGTTATCAAACAGGAACTTCAAAACACCGGGTTGATCCACTCTGTAACCCGCACCATGTCTCCTATGACCGACATTTGGTGGCGATCAATAGGTCCTGACTGGAAAGGCAGACCCGATGGTACCAAAATGATTTTTTCGGGACAATTTGCCGATGCCGGTTTCTCCACCACCATGGGAATAACCATGCTGGAAGGAAGAGACTTTTCGGGGTCTCCCGTAGATTCCTCTTACGTCCTATTAAATAAAACTGCGGTGGACGAGATGGGCCTGGATGAACCGCTGGGTTTGAAGTTGATCTACGGAGAGCAGGAAGAATATACCGTGCTGGGAGTAACCGATGACGTGGTGCAGGAATCTCCCTTTGAACCTGTTGACCCCATGATAATTTTTTATAGCCCCGGTAATACCAATTATATCAGTCTGCGTCTGCGAGACCAGGTGACTCCCAAGGAAGCGCTGCCGGTCATCGAAAAGCTATTTAGAACGCACAACCCCAATCACGTATTCGATTATCGTTTTGTAGATCAGGAGTTTGAGCGAAAATTTTTGCGAGAAGACATGATCAGGAAACTGAGCAATATTTTTGCCATCCTGGCAATCTTTATCTGCTGTATCGGACTGGCCGGCCTGGCGGCATTCACCATTGAAAAAAGAACCCGGGAAATCGGAGTACGCAAAGTACTGGGCGCCACCGTTCAGCACCTGCTGATATTGATCTCGAGGGATTTTTTAAAACTGGTACTGGTAGCCCTGGCCATCGCAATTCCATTAACCTGGTGGCTTATGGATCATTGGCTGGAAAACTATCCTTTCCGGGTAGAAATCAGTATGTGGTTGTTTGTATCCGTTGGTCTGGCCATTGTAGTACTGGCTTTGGCGGTGGTAGGTCTTAATACCTTGGGAGCAGCGTTACGAAATCCGGTAAATAGCCTGCGAATCGAATAACAACCCTTTTCAAACTCCATACTTCCGAAAGCTCGCAAAATACCTCCCGTTACATTTTTTTACAATTTTTTTAATTATTTGGTTTTCAGATATTTAGTCAGGATGAACGGCCACCTAAATAGACAGCCAGATCTATCTTTCTGCTTGATGGCACCAATCTTGTTCTTTTCAGGGAAACAACAACTTGGAAATCATGAAAGCAATAGCAATAATATTCACACTAATACTAGGTGCCAGCTTTACCCAGGATTTGAAAGCAGATCCACCTGGTATCAGGGACAACCACAACCATCACAACCATTTCAGGTTACCGCATTCGGTTGTGGCCAGCCTGTCACACCGGTATCATCAGTTTGACCTGATACACACCAGGCGCACACATCGCAAAGGCCGCTTGTCTTATGAGCTGTTAATTCAACAAGGGAGCCGTTTCGTTTCTGTATCCATAAACCATCGTGGTAGGATATCTGGCGATGCCCATTACCGCCATTATCCGCTGGGTAACCACTACTGCGATCATTCCTGCAGTTTTCAATACCAACACTTTAACAATGGACGGTTTGTTAGTTACGACCCATATGTAGGTTGCACGACCCATGTACATTTATTAGCCAACAAGCATCCCAGGTATCGATACCAGCCGTATCACGGCTATGGCAAGGTGCACCATCAGAAGCATAGACATCGCTCGGATCAATCCCGGTATCAGAAAGGATACAACCGTCGTAACGGCTAAAATTTGTGGGGAAACCGGTAAGCAGCGATGAACCTGAAATTACCGGTGGTGAGGATATTGTGGTAGTTGGACTCTGTCTGAACTTCCTGGATTACATAAAAGCCACCAATATTGAGTCTGTGGGAATTATAGCCTGCGGCCAGTCGCAGGCCATAATCCAGGCTCACATAAGGTTCGTGTATATCGATGGTCTCGGATTTCAGACTGTAAACACCTGTATTGAGGGCCAGGTAGGCAGAGCCGGTTATATAAACGCTTCTGTTGATCACCAGGGTATAAGCATAGCCTCCTACCGGTCCTGTTTTAATAAACTTAAGCTGGTCGTAATCGGCTCCTTCCAATTCCAAATACCCCGGTATCAAGCTGCTGTCCGCCCTTACATTGCCGTAAAAAACATCCCAGCCCAGCAGCCAGCTACCTGCGGATTTCTTCTGATATTCGGTATTCTGGAAAGCTGCTTTGAAGGAGAATTTCCGGTGATTAAAAACGTATTGAACACTGGTGCCTAGCTCTGTTACCTTAAGGTCGGGGCGTACATATGTATCTCCCTGTGGGTCCTGTGAGTTATTCAAATAGTAACCTTTATAAAACTGCCCGAATAAATCGATATTGAATTTTCCCAAATACAGGTGCGACTGTAAATCCAGGTACCTGGTTTCCCCCTCTCCCCGGTCAGGATTTAAAAATCCAAAGCCATAAGCCAAATTTAGAGTTAACCAGTTATAGGAAGCGCCAATTCCGATATTTCGGGTAGTATTGGGTTCATATTCAAAAGGCTGATCGATACCTTCATACTGAACATGGAATCCCGTGAATTTTCTGGAGAAGTACATTCTACCCACTACTTGACGGGCATAGGTTTCGAAATAGGTAGTATCATGGGAAGGAACGGACTGTCCACTTAAATTTTCCCAGGAACTGCACAAAAGCAACAAAATCACCGGCGCTAAACTAAAAGGTAAATTTCTCAAATGACTCCGGGTAGATTGCGAATATTGGCCTCAATATAAAATATGAACCTATGCGCATGGTAACATCCCCTGCTATATTTTTTCACATCATCCGAGTTTTGTTATCAAGTAAGGGGATAAAAGGCTACCCTCAGGTAGTGTTCCCAGCAAGATCCGTTATCAAAAGGAATTGTATAATCCCAATGTGAACGCCACTGGTTTCCCGGAAGTATAGGACAATTATCAGATGAAAAAACTCCCGCCATTTTTGCTTTAACCTTAAGTTAAAAAACATAATCCCGGGGTGATTTTTTTATAAGAATTTAATAATACACTGCGGTTCATGAGGTGTAATCGAAGAATTATCTTGAACCAAAATTTTGCGAATTCACTAAAAATAATCATGGAAAATCACTACGGAATTTTGGACTATTTCAAGCTTAAGATCAGGAGCCTGGGGTTCAAAATACTTACTTTACTTTTACTTGTAACAACAACATTAACTGGTCAGAATCCTGAGATCACCTTAACGCCTATCGGTACTTATGCTACCGGTGTCTTTGATGAAGGTGCTGCTGAGATTGTGGTCCATGATCCAGCCACTCAACGGCTATTCGTGGTCAACGGTGACAGTAAAGCCATAGATGTCCTGGACATCAAGGACCCCACCAATCCCAACTTACTTTTTAGTATTGAGGTGGACGCTTACGGGGCTGGTGCTAACAGCGTAGCAGTAAGCAACGGACTGGTAGCAGTGGCTGTTCAAGCAGACCCGCATACAGACCCCGGACAGATCGTCATCTTCGATACCGACGGAAATTTCCAAAACGCTTATCCCGCCGGTGCCCTGCCTGACGCAGTGGTATTTACTGCTGACGGCAACTATGTGCTTTCAGCCAATGAAGGAGAGCCCAACGATGAGTATACTATCGATCCCGAAGGCAGCATTACCATTGTTCATCTCCCTACCCAAAAAGTATCACAGGCCACTTTCACCAAGTATAACAAGAGCAAAGCCAGTTTGCGGGCCAAAGGGGTCAGAATATTTGGGCCCAATGCTACTGTGGCACAGGACTTGGAGCCGGAGTATATAGCAATTTCCACCGATGGCAGAAGGGCATACGTCACCTTGCAGGAGAACAATGCTTATGCCATTGTAAATATAGCCAATGCCAATGTAGAGCGTATTCTGGGGTTTGGAGAAAAGGATCATGGGATTAGCAGGAACGGCTTTGATGCCAGCGACAGGGATGATGCAATAAATATCCGTCCCTGGAAGAGAGTCTATGGGATGTATCAGCCCGATGCCATTGCTAGTTTCGAGCACAACGGCAAAGAGTTCCTGATTACTGCCAACGAAGGTGATGCTCGTGATTACGATGGCTTTTCGGAAGAGACTCGTATTGAAGATGTGGCGTTGTTGTTCAATGGAGGCGAACTGCAAAACGAAGAAAACCTGGGCCGGCTCACCATTACCAATGAGGCCATTACCAATACCAGGGGTACTTTCGAGGGCAAATTCTATAAATTTTATTCCTTTGGGGCACGTTCATTCTCAATCTGGTCTGCGGTAAGTGGAAAGCAACATTTTGACAGTGGCAATCAATTCGAAAAAATCACCTCTCAAAGGCTGCCCCAGGAGTTCAACTCCAGCAATGACGAAAACGGTTCATTCGATTCCAGAAGCGATGCCAAAGGACCCGAACCCGAGGGTGTGGTAGTGGGTATGGTCGATGGCCGCAGGATTGCCTTTATCGGACTGGAGCGAATTGGAGGTATTATGATGTACGACATCTCCAACCCATACGCCCCGAAGTTCATGGATTATGTAAACAATAGGAATTTTGATGCAGATGCGGAATCCGCGGAAGCCGGAGACCTTGGTCCGGAAGGGTTATTCTTTATAACCGCAGAAGACAGTCCCAACGGGTCTCCCCTACTGGCGGTTGGAAATGAAGTCAGTGGAACTACCACCATTTACCAGATCGGTGCGCCATCCTCCGGGTTTCAGCTGCAGGTACTTCATGCCTCGGACCTGGAAGGCGGTGTTGAAGCCATCGAAAACGCCCCGAATTTTGCTGCCATCGCAGAGAACCTGGAAAAAGAAAATCCCAATACTTTAATCCTGTCAGCTGGTGACAACTATATTCCCGGACCTTTCTTTGGTGCTGCCGGAGACGGCGCTTTACGTCCCGTGCTACAGAGCATTTACCAGGACCTTTACCAGGAGCCGGGTCTGGACAATATTCGCGAAGGTGATGGAAGAGCTGATATCACCATCATGAATATAATTGGTTTTGATGCTTCAGCGGTAGGCAACCACGAATTTGACGCCGGCACTAATACTTTTGGCGAACTGATCGGCACGGATATCCGGGGAACTACTCCAAATGATATCAGATGGCTGGGATCTCAGTTTCCCTATCTCAGTGCAAATCTTGACTTTAGCGCGGATGGAAATTTAAGTGGGTTTTTCACGGAAGAATTACTTCCCAATACTGACTTCCTATCACTACCGGGAGATACAGATGCGGCAATGGCCCCGAAAATTGCTCCCTTCACCACTATCGAAGTGGGTGGAGAAATTATAGGTGTAGTAGGTGCCACCACTCAACTATTAAATTCCATTACATCCAACGGTGATGTTACAGTGCAGGGAGGTGATGGAAATGACATGTCAGTTTTGGCAAATACCCTGCAACCCTTTATCGATCTACTTGAAAACCAGGGTATCAATAAAATCATCCTGGTATCGCACTTACAGCAAGTGGCCCTGGAAAAGGAGTTAATTGGATTGTTAAGTGGAGTAGATGTGGTAATAGCGGGTGGTTCGGATGTGCTCTTTGCCAATCCCGGCGATGTAGCCCCGGGAGATACTACTGAGGAACCTTATCCACTGGTGACCAAGGACAGTGATGGCAACAATGCGCTTATTGTGGGTACTCCTGGCGAATACAGTTACCTGGGCAAGTTGGTGGTGGATTTTGATGACAACGGTATGGTAGTTTTAAATTCCGGTAATGGTTCCAGAACCATCCCCGCTACCGAAGCATCGCTTGATGAATTTGCCATGCCCGATCCATTTGCAATAGGTACCAGGGCCGAATTGGTTAAACGACTTTCTGATGCCGTCCAGGATATTATTGAAGCCCAGGATGGCAATATTTTCGGACAAACTGCGGTATTCCTGGAAGGACGGAGAGAAGCGGTCCGCACCCAGGAAACCAATTTGGGTAATTTGACCGCTGATGCTAACCTGGCTGCCGCCCAGGCATTCGATTCGGAAGTGAAAGCATCAATTAAAAACGGTGGAGGTATACGGGCGCAAATTGGAGAAATTGCCGACCTGGGTGGCGGAAACGTAAGTCTGAATCCTCCTCCTGCTAATCCCAATACCGGTAAGGAAGAAGGTCAGATATCGGAACTGGATATCAAGAATAGCCTTAGATTCAACAATGCACTATCCATTGTGGGATTAACGGCACAGGGTCTGCTGGAAATCGTAGAGCACAGCATTTCCGCTACCGAACCGGGAGCTACCCCCGGCCAGTTTCCCCAGATCGGTGGAATGGCATTTAGCTTTGATCCTGACAATGCACCTGGTGGGCGGGTTCAAACCCTGGTTTTACAGGATGCTGATGGCAACACCTCCGAGGTAATTGCAGAGAACGGCACCGTAGTGGGAGACGCAGACCGGATAATTAAAATTGTGACCCTAAACTTTATGGCAGATGGAGGTGACGGTTATCCGTTCCCCGAACTGGTACAAAGCCGGGTAGACCTGCACGAGGTACAGGCAAACAACCCTATGACTACATTTGCCCCTCCGGGCACTGAACAGTATGCCATGGCCAATTACCTGGCAGACAATCATGCGGACCAGGCTAATGCTTTCAATATGGAAGAAACCGGTCCGCAGGAAGACCAACGCATACAAGACCTTAACCAACGAGAAGATGGTTTGTCCGGATCTCCGGCTACTGCGGCCATGCCGGAGGAACCAATGCTGCAGGCTTATCCAATTCCTCTGAAATACGAGTTGAACGTAGATCTGCCACGAAGGACTGCCGAAGGTGTGATAGCAGTAAGCATACAGGACCTGCATACTGGTCAGGAGCTTTACCGGGGTCAGTTTGATTCCACCCGGTTACTGGATGAAAAAATTCATTTTGATGTTTCCAACATCCAAAATCCGGGACTCTACAGCCTGAAGCTGGTAATGCCTGATGGACAGGTACTGCGAAGAAAAATTCTGAAATAACGCTTCGAACTCAATTTAACTCAATTATAGATCAAGGACACTGTCATTAAGCAGTGTCCTTACTTTTTGCATTCTCTGTTAAATTAATCGTATTTTAATGATGGTTATAATGTAACAATACCTGATTAAATTATGCGAATCCTTATCCTGGTATTCCTCTTTGGCTCAATTGGTCTGACGGTGGCTCAATCTCAGAAGCAAAAACCCGTACTCAAGGAAAACTGGTGGCAAATTGCCGACAACCCCGATCTGGGCAAGTACAGCACCAGTGAACAACAACCGGTGGACTTTGGGATATGGCAGGCGGCAGATGGCAGCTGGCAATTATGGTCCTGCATCCGTCATACCAAGGCAGGTAAGAACACTCGTTTGTTTTATCGCTGGGAAGGTCAGAAGCTGACAGATCCCCATTGGAAACCCATGGGCATCGCCATGGAGGCAGATACTACCCTCGGTGAACACTCCGGAGGGTTACAGGCACCTTATGTGTTCAAAGAGGGAAATACCTACTATATGTACTACGGAGGTTGGGCACAGATTTGTCTGGCTACCAGTGAGGATGGGAAAAACTTTACCCGGGTGATCAATGAAAACGGAGGCACCGAACTGTTTAGCGGCCCCTTTATCAATTCCAGGGATGCCATGGTGGTCAGGGAAAACGGACTTTATTTTTGTTACTATACCGGTCACACTTTAAAAGACGGGACTATTCAGTTTAATGATCAAGCAGTAAAGCAGCAGTACCTGGCAGCAATATTCTGTCGCACTTCTGCAGACAGGTTACACTGGAGCGCACCGGTTATGGTTTCCGCCGGTGGATCGCCGGAAAACCAGGATCGCTGGTATGGTGGCGATGCAGAATGTCCTTTCGTAATAAAAAAAGACGGATACTACTACCTGTTCCGAAACATACGCTATGGCACCACCAGCCTCAATTACCAGTATGCTTCGGAAAATCCCCTGGATTTTGGAGTAGGTCATGACAACTATATGGTGGGCTCCCTGCAGGTGGCGGCACCGGAGATCATAAGGCACCAGGGAAAATATTATATCGCCTTCCTCAATCCGGAACTGGATGGCATCCGTATTGCTGAATTAGACTGGAAACCTGTGGAGTAAGGACCTCTTATCAATACCCGATCAGCCTGTGGTCTCTTCTGTGGTAAGCCTGAGTAACACATCGGGATTATTCAGCACCAGGTAAATACTACCATCAGGCGCCATCTTGATATCCCTTACCCTGCCCACACCCTTAAGCAGCATTTCCCTTGCAATTACTTCTCCATCCTTTATTACCAATCTTTGCAATTCTTCTAGGGCCAGTGCTCCTACCAGCAGGTTGTTCTTCCAGGCAGCAAACCGGTTGCCCTGTATAAATTCAACAGGACAAACACCGATAGAAGGAGTCCATTGCACTACTGGCTGTTCCATTCCTTCCCGATGGGTTATATTGGAAACAATTTCGCCGGAGTAATCACGACCGTAGGTAATCACCGGCCATCCGTAGTTGGCATTGGGTTTTAAGATGTTCAGCTCATCTCCTCCCATGGGTCCATGTTCAGAAAACCACACTTCCCGGGTCTCAGGGTGAATGGAAAAACCCTGAACATTCCGGTTGCCCAAAGAATATACTGCTCCTAATGCCCCCGGGGTGCGAACAAATGGATTATCGGCGGGAATGGTGCCGTCAGCCTTGATGCGATAAATCTTACCCGATACCTTAGCCGGATCCTGTGAATCGGCAGCTCTGGCCATATCCCCTATGGAAAAATACAGGTGTTCCCGGTCATCAAACAGCAACCTGCTCCCCCATCGGTTTCCCTCGGTTACCCATAGTGAGTCTGCTGCCAAAAATATATTTTGCTGATCCACCCACTGGTGATCCTCTATTTTTCCTCTAATTACCCTGGTAGTGGCCGGAGCTAACTCGTCATCATAATTCCCCTGGCTGTGACTGTAGGCCAGGTAAACCCACCCATTATTTAAATAGTTGGGATCAAGGGCTATATCCATAAATCCACCGGTGGTGCTGCCGGTATGTGGGATTGGGGTACCGGTAATAGGCTCCGCATCCAGTTTTCCGCCAATCAACCATCGCAATTGTCCCTTCCTTTCGCTGATCAGTGCCCGTCTATCGCTGATAAACTCAATAGCCCAGGGAACTTCCAAACCATCTGCGATTATTTGCTGCACCTGTATTTGGTACTGTGAGGTTTCAATTACCTCAGGGATTTCCACCACATTTCCCGGTGTTTCATTTTGAGCCTGCCACAAATAGTCCACCAGGTTCCCTATCTGCCCATCGTCCAGAATATTTTCGAATCCAGCCATATCGGTCCCTTCGATACCAAACTTAATATTGCGAAATATCAGACTTCGGGTTCTGCCATAAGTCCAGGTTTCCTTCAACAGGCTACCTCCGCTGCCCCCGGCCATGTTGTTGCCATGGCAGCCGGCACAATAAGTTGTATACAATTCCATGGCCGTACTGTGTAGTACAGTGTCCTTTAAATCGGAAGTAGCATCACCTGACTTATCCGGAGAACCAGTACAACCGAAAGCTATCAAACAAACAAACACCCAGTACATTTTCATAACCCTAAAGAACCTGTTACCACATATTTTGAAATCACCACAAATATAATTAGCCATACATATATTCCAGTTCATGCAACCTTGAGTATTTGTCTAATGTCTTTACTAAAAACACCTAATAAATCACTAAAAATGAGCACACTCAAATACTCTTTTGCAACAATTGTACTCTCAGCATTTCTATGCAGCAGCATCCGGGCACAACAACTCGACCAGACATTCGACGGGATTGAGGAGATAGCTATTAGCACCTCTTCCAGTGATTGTGTACTTAAAAAAGGCTCGGGAAATCAGGTCAATGTTACGCTGAGCCATAACTATGGCGATG
This sequence comes from Bacteroidia bacterium, assembly GCA_030430675.1. Classification (GTDB taxonomy): domain Bacteria; phylum Bacteroidota; class Bacteroidia; order Cytophagales; family Cyclobacteriaceae; genus SZUA-3. The sequence continues at coordinate 24,151 of JAUIKU010000045.1, forward strand.
ATTATAAACCCTCGGTACAAAAATCGGGTGACAAATTGTTTATTAAAGAATCGCACCAGGGCAGTTCCAGGAATGGAAAGGGCGTTTGGACGTTAACCATACCCAACGGTCTGGAGGTGGATTTCAATACAGGGTCAGGAGACTTCAGTGCTTCAGACCTTGAGATTGAACTGGAGCTCAATGCCGGATCAGGTGATTTTAGCTTTCAGAATATAAAAGGTGAAATCGAATCGAACGCGGGATCAGGTGACCTTGAAGTAAGCGGTTTTGATGGAGAACTGTCCGCCAACGCCGGTTCGGGAGATCTTTCAGTGGACCGGGCATCGGGAGAAGTAGCGCTCAACTGCGGATCCGGGGATATTGACTTAAACGAAATTGACGGCGGTATTGAAGCCAATGTTGGCAGTGGTGATATTAAGGCCACTAAATTGATATTGGTGGACCAAAGCAGTTTCAACTCGGGATCGGGCGATGTCAATGTTGGTTTATCGGAAAGCTTAAAACACGATATAGCAGTAAATAGCGGATCAGGTGAAGCTCTCCTGGATTTTAATGGAAACCCAATTAACGGAACGGTGATAATGACTGCCCGGAAGACCAGGGGTGAAATACATGC
>JAUIKU010000292.1 GCA_030430675.1 Bacteroidia bacterium
GCCTGCTTCACCGGATCCATGGCTCGCTTAAACAATTGATCTGCCAGCTGCTCGAACTTGGCCCTGCTCAGGCTCTTAACCAGGTGTTTGGGGATGCCATCCACCGGCATGATATAAGGCAGGTTAATTTCTGCATTGCTCGAACTTGAAAGTTCAATTTTTGCTTTTTCGGCAGCTTCCTTAAGACGTTGCAGTGCCATGGGATCTTTCCTCAGGTCAATGCCTTCGTCCTTTTGAAACTCTTCTGCCAACCAGTTAATAATCACGGCGTCGAAGTCATCTCCACCCAGGTGTACATCACCATTAGTTGATTTTACTTCAAATACACCGTCTCCCAATTCAAGGATGGAAATATCGAATGTTCCTCCACCAAGATCGAATACTGCGATCTTCATGTCCTTGTTTTTCTTATCTAATCCGTAGGCCAGTGAAGCCGCCGTAGGTTCATTGATGATCCTTTTTACTTCCAGACCGGCAACTTGTCCCGCTTCTTTGGTGGCCTGGCGCTCGGCATCATTGAAGTATGCCGGCACGGTGATCACCGCTTCTTTAATTTCCGTTCCCAGGTAATCCTCTGCGGTTGACTTCATTTTTTGAAGTATCATGGCAGATATCTCCTGAGGAGTATACAACCTGTCACCTATTTTAATCCTGACGGTATCATTATTTCCCTTTTCTAATTTGTATGCAACATTTTTTCGCTCTTCAGATACCTCGGAGTATTTTTTACCCATAAACCTTTTTACCGAACTAATAGTATTAGTTGGATTGGTAATAGCCTGTCGTTTGGCTGGGTCACCCACCTTGCGCTCACCGTTTCCATCATCCAGGAAAGCCACGATTGAAGGGGTAGTTCTCCGGCCCTCACTATTAGGTATTACCACCGGCTCATTGCCTTCCATCACCGCTACGCATGAGTTCGTGGTTCCTAAATCAATTCCTATAATTTTTCCCATGATATTATTTTTGAATATTATTAATCGCCTTTGCTGATATTACTTTTCTCTTCCATACCATCAATGGTTATGCCAACCGATTCTGAAGCTATTTTTTGTGCCAAATTGTCAGTGAACCGCCAGAAAATGATTTAAGTAGCGAATTATGGCAGGTTTTTGTGAAAACACATCACCGCTATTGAGTCAATTTCACTAATTTTGCAACTTATTCAACACACTCAAACTCAAACTCACACTCACACTCAAACTCAACATGGGTATTAACGATGAAATCGCCCGGAGACGGACTTTTGGGATTATTAGCCACCCCGATGCGGGCAAAACTACCCTGACTGAGAAGCTGTTGCTATTTGGCGGTGCTATTCAACAGGCAGGAGCAGTCAAAAGCAACAAGATTGACAGACATGCCACCTCTGATTTCATGGAGATTGAGCGCCAACGGGGTATTTCCGTAGCCACTTCCGTAATGGGATTCGAATATCGGGACATAAAAGTGAACTTGCTGGATACTCCTGGTCACCAGGATTTTGCTGAGGATACTTATCGCACCCTCACTGCGGTGGACAGTGCCGTTATGGTGGTGGACTGTGTGAAAGGTGTGGAGGCCCAGACGGAAAAGCTGATGGAAGTTTGTCGCATGCGGCAGACCCCGGTAATGGCATTTATCAATAAGCTGGACAGGGAGGGCAAGGATCCTTTCGATCTGCTGGATGAAATTGAGCAGAAGCTGGGCATCGCAGTCAGGCCGCTTAGCTGGCCTATTGGTATGGGTAAATCGTTTAAGGGTGTTTATGATTTGTTCCAGAAAAAGTTGTTGTTGTTTGAACCGAGTAAGGTAAAACTTTCCGGGGAAGTGGTCGAGATAGATGATTTGCAGGACGAACGGTTGGAAAAGGAAATTGGTGTTTCGGAGGCAGAAACACTCAGGGAGGAAGTTGAACTGATCAACGGAGTATATCCTGAGTTCGATACTGAGGAGTATCTGCGTGGTGATTTGGCCCCGGTATTTTTTGGCAGTGCGGTGAATAATTTTGGGGTCAGGGAGTTACTTGATTGTTTTATTCAAATAGCACCGGCACCCCAGCCCAGGAGAACCGGGCAAAGACAGGTGCTGCCATCGGAGCCAGAGTACAGCGGGTTCGTATTTAAGATACATGCCAATATGGATCCCAAGCACCGTAACCGTATCGCTTTTGTCAGGGTATGCTCCGGACGCTTCAAACGGGGAAGCAACTATCATCATGTGCGACTGGATAAGAAATTGAGGTTTTCCAATGCTACCGCATTTATGGCTCAGAGCAAGGAGATAATCGATGAGGCCTACCCGGGTGATATCATCGGCCTGTACGATACCGGCAACCTCAAGATCGGGGATACTTTAACTGAAGGTGAGCACAGTCTTTATCAGGGAATTCCAAGCTTTTCTCCTGAGATATTCAAAGAGGTAATCAATTTGGATGCAATGAAGACCAAGCAACTGGAAAAAGGATTACGCCAGTTGATGGATGAAGGGGTTGCCCAGTTATTTACTTATGAAATGGGGTCCCGTAAAGTGGTTGGTACCGTGGGACAATTGCAGTTCGAAGTAATCCAACACCGATTGAAGCACGAATACGGGGCTAGTTGCAGATTCTCTCCCGTTTCGCTGTACAAGGCCTGTTGGATTGGCGGAGATGATCAGAAAAAAGTGCGGGAGTTCGTCGAATCAAAATACCGGCATATTGCCAAAGACAAGGATGGGAAATGGGTATTTATGGCGGAAACCAGGGCCTGGCTGCAAATGGTTGAAGAGAATTTCCCGGATGTCAAATTTCACTTGACCTCAGAAGGCCGGTAAAAGAAATTGGCTTGACCCCGTAGGATCAAGCCAACTAGAAATTGAGGTGGATCAATTGCTCTTAAGTATCTATGTTAGGAGGCCGGGCTGTTTAACAATTGCCCTTTTTCATCAAACTCCAACCAAACGTATTCATTTTTTCCCTTAGCGGCTACCGTGTAGGACTGGCCATCCGGGGTGTCTTTTAAATAGAATTTGGTTAGTGAGTAATCCGGATATTCGCTTTGCAAAAATGTGGTCACAGCATCTGGAAGATCCTCCTGTGCCAACCGAGTAAAGCTTTTAATCCAAAGTCCATGCCGGTCGAGATAGGTAAACATCTCTTGGCCTTTATACTCAAAGTTTACTTTGTAACGATCCTCTTTGATTACCCATTCTACCTTCTTTGCACCCTTATACCTATCTTTGAAGGCGGTTTTGATATCTTCCGGGATCTCTATTTCATCATTAACCGGTGCCATAGCCTGGTGCATTTCCGCACTGGCGATATAGCTGACCTTTGCTTCATTCATAAAATGAACGCGCGCCTGTTGCGCTTCGTCCTGGATCAATTCCTGAGCTGAAAGTGGGGTAAATAAACCGATGCCGATGGCAATACAAATAAAACGTTTCATAGCTTTGGGTTGTAACGCAATTAGTAGTTTGCTATTACCGTGCCTGTTTAGAGATAATTTTTTAAAATTCTCAGAATAATATACATAAGTATCTGATAATCAATAAGTAAAAATCTTATATAATTGTATTATATAAAAATGGCAAGTGCTAATACTTCAATCAAATTGAGAAAAAATTTCCAATTTGAGAAGACAAAATATGGATATTGAATCTACAGTTATTTACGAGGATAACCATTTACTGGCGGTAGATAAGCCCGCAGGTACGCTGGTGCAGGGTGACCGCACAGGAGACCCATGTTTAGTAGACTTCGTGCGAGAGTATCTGAGGGTTAAATACAATAAACCCGGGAATGTCTATGTGGGGTTGATCCATCGCCTGGACAGGCCGGTTAGCGGAGTGGTACTGCTGGCTAAAACTTCAAAAGCGCTTACCAGGATGAACCACCAGTTTGCCACGCATAAGGTAAAAAAATGCTACTGGGCGTTGGTTGAGGACAGGCCACCCACAGAATCCGGGACCCTGGTCCATTGGTTAAAAAAGGATCCAAACAAGAACCGGACCTCGGCCTTTGGCAGAAAACGACCAGGTACTAAGATGTCCCAGCTAGAATATGAACTCATTCAGGGCAGAGGTAAAAAATACCTGCTGGAAGTATTCCCAAAAACCGGTCGCTCACACCAGATACGTAGTCAATTGGCAGCCCTGGGTTGTCCCATCCTGGGTGATGTAAAGTACGGATACAAGGGCCGGGCCACCAATGCCATTGCTTTGCATGCCCGGAGTTTGGAGTTTACACACCCGGTAAAAAAAGAGCCCCTACGTATAGAGGCTTCCCTGCCAAAGAATGACTATTGGCAAGCTTTTACTTAATTACTAAAGAGGCTGGTAATCCCGTAATTAGTAATTGGCGAATTCTAATTTTAATAAGTTACCAATGGCTTTAAG
>JAUIKU010000046.1 GCA_030430675.1 Bacteroidia bacterium
AAATAGCAGTCTCAAATCCCCCTTTTTAAAGGGGGATTCAGGGGGATATCAACCCTTTAATCAACTGATCCCGTAACGAACCTCTTTCTCCCAGGGATTGCTCCAATACCCTACTAAGGCTTTCCGCCAATTGCTCCTGATCCAGTTGCTTCAACAGCGCCACCTGGGTAAAGTAGTCCAGCTCCGGGAAATGCCGGGCAAAGAATTCTTGAGCCATGGCACTGTTGACAGCTGATCCCGGCATTCTTTCCAGGGCGTTTTTTGGGTAATAGCCCTGTCCGTTTTCTATGGTCTGCAGCACCTGCGGGAGAAACTCCTGGAACTGGTTTTCTGACAGGTGTTCAATAAGAAAATAATTAACATCCTGACGGTTCAGATCCACCAGTTTATCTACCAGGGCAGCTGTGAAGTCTTTTGCGGTCCTCTGCCGCAGGCTATCCACCAGCGCTCCATGGGCCAGGTGCCAAAGGGTATAACAGCTGTACACCGCCCCTTCAATTACGCTTTCCTTTACTTCCAGTATGGTGGCACCGGTAAAACCATCAATTTCAGAGACCCGGGTATCGCTCACCAGCTCATCTTTAGCGTAGTTGGCCAATATTGAGTTTTGATTACTCAATATTTCCTGCAGTTTATGATAGTCTATTTCCCTGAACGGTATATGGTCCAATTTGGTAAGCTCCTTTCCCCGCAGGGTATCATATCGCAAAAAGCGGCCTATGGGATCGCAGAAGAACTCCAGTTCCACCTCATAGCATTTATCCGTTTCGCAAATAGGGGTGTAAACACGCACCCGGTACTGCTCCAGCAATCCACCCTCATCGTAAATCTCATGGATTTCCAGCTGGGCACTGTCTGAAGCACTATGCTGGATGTCGGTTGATTTTTGTTTGATTTCCCCTGAAGCGATGACGATCATCCACCCCAACCACATCAGGTGAAGTAATGAGTGTCCGGTCATTGTTCCATCAGGGTGCCTCCCAGGTTGTAGTCCTGGTGGTTGGGTATATCAGAATTGCCTACTCCGGTCAGCATCAATTGCTCCAGTTCGGCAAAATGCTGCTGGTAGATCTGCCGGGGGGTGGTGTTCTTTTGTTTACAGACCGAAGCTGCCATGCCCACCACTTCGCCCATCATGCCCCCGGTGCGCATCAGCCTGACCGTGCCCAGGGCTACGTGCGATACACTGATGTCTCTTCCCGCCATCAACAGGTTCTCGATGTTCTTTGAATACAGGCAACGGAAGGGAATGGGGTAGGGGTAGATCTTGATGTGTTTGGCAATGGAGCGGAAGGCCTCCCCGTCGAATTTTTCCTGGTTTTCAGGGTCGGGGTAATGCAGGTCGATGGTCCAGGAGGTGGGAGCGGTACCATCGGGCATTAGTTTCCGTTCGGTCAGGTCGTTTTCGGTCAATACGTAATCTCCCACCAGGCGCCTTGACTCCCGTTTGCCACCGATGTAGGCCACCCAGCGGAGTTTTTCTTTGGCGAACCTTTGCCTGTCGATGTAGTGATTCTTTAAGAACGACCAGTTGGAATAAACCACCAGTAGTCCGTAATCCCGGATAAATTCTGTTTCCCGTATCATGTCCTTGCCCATGCCGGTCTCCCAGTCCCAATCGCCCCGGGTGATGGCAAAGCTTTTCTCTTCGCTCCAGGGCAGCCCCCAGGCAATATCCGGAAATTCCGATGGGCCGTCACCGGTTTCTGAAAACCATTGTACGGAAATTCCCATAGTGAGACTGTCGGCCTTTTCCGGTGCCGTGGGCTCATTGAAGGTATCCCTGCTCTCCCTGCCGGTCATGTATTCCGCACCCGCCAGAAAACCGATGGTGCCATCGCCGGTGCAGTCGGCAAACAGCGGGGCCCTGAAGGCCATGCGTTGGCCGGTCCTGATGTTTTCGGCGGTCACCTGTACAATTTTATTATCCTTTACTTCCACCTGGTTGGCATGGGTGTTCAGGTACAGCGAGAGGTTGGGCTCATTCAGTACTGCCTGCAATTTTTTATCATCCTGGTAGTAATCTTTGGGCTGGGCATTGCCTCCCTGTTCCGGTCCGATCTCATTGACCAGGTTCCCCAGGGCAGGGTAGGGCTCCAGGTTGATGCGTGCCCCCAGGTGTACCCTGACTTCCGAACTGTTGTTGCCGCCCAGTACCGGCCGGTTTTGCACCAGCGCCACCTGCACCCCCAAACGGGCCGCCGCGATGGCAGCGCAGGTCCCGGCCATGCCGCCGCCGATTACCACAAAGTCAAACTCCTGTAGCTCAGGTTCACTATTTAGTCCCAGCAGCCTGGTTCGCAGTGCATCGAGGTTTTCCAGGTTATTGGGCGGAACATCGGTGTTATCAGGGGTAAAATACAAGGCATCACAGCGGCCGTTAAAACCGGTAAGGTCGTGAAGCGCAATAGTAACGGAAGGGTCTTCAATATCAATAGCACCTGCCTCAACCCATGACCATTCCCGGTGGGAGGTCCCGAAGGTTCTGGCAACCGGTTTTCCATCGAGCAGCACCTGAAATTGTCCGGCAGCCATCTGGCTCCAGGGGGCGGTCCAGTTGCGGGTGCGAACAAACAGGTAATAGCGCCCTTTTTTGGGGAAATTCACCACTGTTGAAGCATCCTTCACCGGAATGCCCATACCGTGGGCCATCAGGTAGGGCGAGCCCATGATGTCCATTGATTGCTGGTCGACCACCCAGCCACCGGGATTGTCAAACGCCTCGGCTTCCAGGAAGACAGCCTCCGGGTTATTGCTATACAGAGAAAAACAGGGGATGGAAAGTAACAGTAGTAATAGCCAACGCATAGCCCGGGTTATTGGTAATGGCTATTAAATTAATGAATTAATCCCCGATTCCACCGGGGTCCTTGGGAAATTGACTTAAGAGCTGCTAAAACCAGGTCTTGGCTTTTAAAGTTTAGATCTCAGATTCGTTAAACTGTTTTAGCATTTTGAGGAATTCCTTGGCGGGAATGTAGCCGGCTACCGGTTGGTAGGGTTGTAGCTCTTCGGTCATGAACACGGTGCTGGGATAGCCCCGGATCTGGAAGGCGTAGGCCAGTTCGGCCTCAGTCATGGTTTTGCCAAAAATATTCACCTGCTTTTTACCTTCTCCATTGAGTTTTACCGCATAGTAGTGGTCATTCACGTACTGTACGATATCGGGATTGGTAAAGGTCTTTTTGTCCATCAGTTTGCAGGGCCCGCACCAGGTAGCGTAAATGTCGATAAATACCTTTCTCGGTTCGGTTTTGTTCAGTTCCTGAAGCTCATCCAGGGTCACCCATTGGATCTCAGTAGCTGCCGGTGAATTGGTCTGACTGGCAGTTGGTATGCTGAAAGCCCCTGATATTACCAGCAGTCCCATAAAGGCCTCCCACAACATAATCTTTGGCAAAATCCTTTTCATAGTTATAAAAATAGCGAATTCAGGAAAAATGTTCCAATAACCTTGCCAAAGTTAACAAACAGACTTGTTAAAATATAAGCAGAAACCGTCTGAATACTACATTGGTCAGCAAGAGCAACATCCCCGATAATTATTGGGGGAGCAACAGCATACAGCAACAGCATACAGGGCTGTGGGCTCTGGGTATTGCACGTTGCGCTTCGTATAGCTCATGGTAATTCTATGGTTCTCAGTGCCCTTCATAATTCGTTCCTCGACATTCATAATTCATAATTCCCTTTGTGCCTGTATGCTCTTCCCTGTTTCCTCTTGCTATCCAACTGTATGCTCTACACTACACACTGTTGCTCTTTAGAAGGTCGTCGCCGGCTCATTCTGCAGATCCGGCATGGGCAGGTTCATTTTGTCCATTAGCTGCTTGAACCGGGGGTCTGCAATTATTTTTGGATTGCTAATTTCCACTCGTAACCAGGGATGGAAGGCATGTATGGGCTGGTAGTTGGCGTATTCGAAAAACTGGTCCAGGCTATCCATCTCCGCATACAGCAAGGCCAAGCCGAACGAATTGAATGCATTGATATTTTGTTTGAGCATTTCTATTTGTCGCATACCTTCCTGATACCTACCTGTTTTCAGGTAAACCATACCCAGACCCAGCGTCCCCATGGGCCCTGTGCCTTGAAAGGCCATTTCCGCACTGTCATACTCGTTTTTTTGCAAATGGATCAAGCCTTTTATATTGTGTGCCAGTGGAAATTCCGGACCAAGCCTGAGGGCTCTGGCCACTTCCATTTCTGCACTGTCCAGCTTGCCGGCGATCAAATAGATATGGGCCAGCCGGGCCGCCTGGAACGGATCCAATGGATCCAGCCGGAAGGCTTTCCGATGCTCATCCACCGCTTTGTCCAGGCTGTCGAACAGGTACAGGTGCCAGGAGTAATGATAATGGCTCATGGGCAGGTTGGGATTCAAGGTGTTGGCTTTGTTATAACAATATTGTGCCCCGTGGTAATCCCAGCTGTAGTATGATTTGGTGGTGGCCAGCCAGGTCCATGCTTCGGCGTTCAGGGAATCGAGTTGCAACGCCCGGGTGGCCGCCGCTGCCGCTTCTTCCTTGACTCCTGGTGGTGGCGCCGGACTGTGCCCCATGGTAACCAGGCCTTCCGCCAGCATGGACCAGGCCCGGGAACTGGCCGGGTATTGGTTCACCGCCTGCTGCAGGTAATTCAAGCCGATAGCAATATCCTGCGGGGTGAATTTTACCAGGTGATTTCTGCCCAGCAGCAACAGCCGGAACAACTCCGGGTCTACCTCGGGAATTTCTACTATTCGTGTGGCCTCGCTTTCAGACAGGTTGACCTGGATAAATTCTGCCAAATCCACTGCCACGGTACCGGCCAGTTTGGGTAACCGGTACAGGTCATCGCTGTACGAATTGCGCCACAGTTCCTGCTCGTGTGAATCGTACAGCGCCAGGTCGAGCTTCAACAGGTTATTGTTCCTTTCGAAGGAGCCGGTAAGGAAATAGTCCGAATCCTCCAGGCTGGCTGCGGCTTCCCGGACCGGCGCCGCCGAGGCCATAAATTGCAGGGTGCTGTAGGGGTTGACTACCGTCAAGGTTCTTATCTTACTTAAGCTCCGAATGAGTTCATCGGTAATTCCCTGCGTCAATTCCTGGTTGGCGCTATCCGCATCCTGCACCTGTAACGGCAGCACCGCAATGGTTTTGTCAGCCAATGGGGTGGTTTTCCATGGCAGTTTCCATAAAAGCAGCGCCGCCACCAACAACAGGCCCACCACCCAGGGCAGGTGGCTTTTCCGGGGCACCAGCGCCCGGTAGCCGGCTTCGGGTTCTGCTACCACCTGGTAGACCCTAACCGGCTGGTCGACATTTTTTAGCTTTTTTTCTCCCCTGAACGCAGTGTGGATGTCGCTTCCTTTGATAGCGCCTTGCACCGCCTCTGAAATATAAATACTTCCCGGCTCAGCCACCGATTCAATGCGTGAAGCCACATTGATCCCGTCTCCGTATACCTCACCATTTTCCATGGTCACATCACCCAGGTGAATGCCGATGCGCAACTGCGCCTGAAGATCATTAGCTGATACCTGTTGAATTTCGATGGCACATTTTACTGCGTCCAGGGCCGACTGAAATTGCGCCAGGGCACCATCGCCCATTTCTTTCAGCCAGGTCCCGTGATATTGCTCCACCAAAGGTTGCTGGATTTCCCGGCTCCGGCGCACCAGTTCCAGAGTGGCCGCCTCGTTCTCTCTCATCATGGTGGTGTACCCCACGATATCAGAGAACAATATGGCAGCTAGTTGACGGGCCATGTTAATAAGTTGTGTTGCTTACAAACTGTGTATTAGTAAGTTAGGAATTTCAATTAAGAAACCCTAATGCAGTCTGCAGTCTGCAGTCAGTCTTCAGTCTTCAGTCATCAGTCTTCAATCTCCGGCTCCAGTTTTCAGTCTACACCTGCTGCTACTGCCAACTGCCAACTAACCACCCATTGACCGAAGGACGGTCTTCGACATTCGACATTCGACATTCGACATTCATCATTCGTCCCTACTCCTAAGCTTCTTCCTCCTCTGCTGCCAGTACAGTCCAGCCAGCACCAGGGTCAGCGCTGCCAGGCCTATCCACAACCACGGTTTATTTGGTCTGGACAGGGGCTGATGGTCTCCCAGCAATACAAATGTGGCCCAGTTGGCCGGGTGGGCCTTATAGGGATCGGCTGAAGCCAGGAAGTGCAGCTTGGCTTCCTGCAGCGCTTCGTGTTTGGGTAGGCCTTTTTTCAGGTTTTCAAAAAATGTATACATAATCTGACCGGTAGCCTGGTCCTGGGCCTGCCACAGGCTCATAACAATATTGGGGCAGCCAGCGTACATAAAAGCCCTGGACAAACTCATCACCCCCTCACCCTTATTGATTTTACCAATCCCGGTATTACAGGCACTTAATACTGCCAACTCTGCATCAAGGCTAAGCTGGTAAATCTCATAGGCATTGAGGCTGCCATCCTCCAGGGTGTCCGACTCCCGGGTAAACAACAATCTGGATCTCATGGGATCTTCATCATCTATTTGAGCGTGCATGGCTAAATGGAGTATCGCTGCCGAGGTATTGTTGTTTTTGAATTCATGTTCGGTGGCCTGCTGATCGAGAAACTGACTTCCTTTAAACAGGCTTCCTGCCCGCTCCACTTCGGCCCTGGCTCCCTTAAGCGGAGAAAGGGGCTCTCGCAGGGTCAGTTGATGGGCCTCGCCCTCATAATTGGGAGCAAATCCTACATACAGCTGCTGATAGCTGTAACCCCTGGGCAAACTGGACTGCAGGGTCAGTGAATTGCGGTAGGAAATGGCATAATCTTGTACCAGATAATGCGGATCGGATTCCGTATCCCCGGAAAGTATGGATAACGCGCCCAGGGGCAGGTAGTTAAGCAAACCGTCCGGTAGCACGATCAGCTCTTTAATACCGTCGAACTTTTCCAGCGTTTCTTGCAATAATGCCCGGTATATTAGGTTGCCATCTGACAGTATTTGGTTAGGATCACTTTCGGGATTACTTAGATTTTGACGGAAACGGTTGATGCTGTCAATGGGCAAAGTGGTTTTCGATACCTGGTAGCATGCCGATTCTTTCCTGGCAAGCGCCAGCAGGTACCAACTGGAATCTGCTTCGAAAAACGATAGGGCCAACGCCTTATCGGGAATCTGCGCGGTAGCTTTTTCCAGGGTTAACACCTGGGTATCATACTTAAGCTGATGGTAGTGAGGGTAGTTGGCACGGATTGCGTTCTCCAGTGAATCTACCCTGGCTCTGGCCCGGAAGAGGTCTCTTTTCAGTAGGGTTTGACTGGAGTCATTTTCTTCCAATTGCGCATCTGCCAGTTTTATTTCCAATGACTTAACCAGCTGGTGCAGGTGGCTCTCTTGTTGTATCACTGCCGGGTCCACCCCCTGGACCGCGGTTAGTGCAGCGTCCTGCAGGGCTTCCGACAATACCGACGATTTGCTTTTTTCCATAAAGAAAAAGGCCTGAGCCAGGTAGGTTTCATCGCGATTCAGGTGATACAATTGATAGCTGACAGCTATACCTTGCTGGTATATCTCGCTGGCGTTGTTCTGTAGAAATAGTTTCGCACTTTCTGACAGGTACCCCCTTCTTAAATGATCAACCACCAGCGCTGCCAGCCGGTATTGCTCCAGTGCCGAATTAAGGTTCTCCATGCGATTTTCTTTGTTGGCGTGGGCCTGATAAACATCAGCTTTGTGCTTCACTATCTGTATCAGTAACCGTTCACTTAATACCTTGTCCGGCTTGGGATTGTCCATGGGATTGGTGGGCTCAAAAGAATCATCCAGCGATTTCAATGCCAGTTGAGCGAAGTTTAAAGACTTAGGGTGGTTACCTGTCTGGTAATATATCCTGGATTGTTCCAGGTAAAGCCTGGCCAGTTGTGGATGCACTTCACCATAGCCTTTGACAGTCAGTGCTATTGCCCGGTCAAACCATGCTCTGGCCTGTTCGAAATCTCCTTGTTCTGCATAGGTCTGACCAATAGTGGTATAAAATTCACTGATGCGGGGATGTTCTGAGTAGAAGGCCTCCTGCATGATGGCTATGGCCTGGTTGGCATGGCTCCGGCTGAGCTGGTAATTGTCTTCCCCCAGGTAATACTGCGCCAGGGCGCCATGGTTCAAAGCTTCCAGTCGTATCAGTTCCTTGCGGTCTTTTTGACATAAGTCCAGTGATTTTAGATAGTAGTTTAATGCCTGTGCCTTTCTTCCGGTACTGACGTACAGGGCCCCCAGATTGGTGTAGGGGTAAGCCAGGTTCCAGTATCCTGGTCCGTGGTTTTCCAAATGAATGGCTATACCGCGTTGAAAGTATTGTTCGGCTTGTTCAATATTTCCAAGCTTTTCATGAATGTTACCCATATTGGTATATAGCTGAGCTACCCTGGCACCGTTTTCACCGTAGTGTTCCAGGTAACCCGGGTAAGCTGTCATGAAATGATGCAGCGCACTCTGGTATTCACCAAAGTATAAATTGATCAGTCCCAGGTTGTAGTGAGTGATAGCAGCGGAAATGGGAGCGATATTGTTTAGTTCTTTTAACTGTAACGCTTTTTCCAGGTATTGTTTTGCCTTTAACCTATACCCCAGGTCGATGTAGACGCCACCCAGATTGTTGTAAAGCAGTTCAATGTCGGGATAGGTGAGATCCATACCGGAGCGGGTCATTTCCAGTGCCTGGAGGTAGTACTCCAACGCTTCATCCGGTTCGCGCTGGAAGTGATGCACCAACCCATACCCCATGGTGCTGGACATGATGCCGTAGGGATAATTCATTTGCTGTGAAAACTCCAGCGCCATAGTATAATAATAACGGGCACTGTCATATTGAGCGGTGCGAGCTGCCTGACCACCTTTTCTCAGCAGTGTATGTACCTGCAAGCTATCTGCTTGGAACTGGGCGAGTCCGGATGCTGGCCAGTAGATAAAGACAAAAATATATAGCAGGGTCTTCACAAAGTAATTTAGCAAATTCTGCTTAATAAGCAGTGTATAGTATAGGGAGTAGGGAATAGGGAATAGGGAATAGGATGAGGGCACCATGGTGCAGAGGGCATAGAGCATAGTGCATAGTGCATGGAGCATGGAGCATGGAGCATGGAGCATGGAGCATGGTGCATGGAGCATGGTGCAGAACTCAGCGAGCTATTACCTGTATGCTCAACCCTGTATGCTCATTACTCAATTATATCCTGTATGCTCAACCCTGTATGCTCATTACTCAATTATATCCTGTATGCTCAACCCTGTATGCTCACTACTCAATTATATCCTGTATGCTCAACCCTGTATGCTCACTACTCAATAATATCCTGTATGCTCAACCCTGTATGCTCACTACTCAATAATATCCTGTATGCTCAACCCTGTATGCTCATTACTCAATAATAACCGGTATGGTCCTGATGGACGGGTCCTGAAACTTCAAATAGTAAATACCCGGTGCCAATGATGGTGAAATAGCCCGAGCGTGCTGCTGGGTTCCTGCTCTGAATGCCAGGCTGAATTGGGCACAGGTTTTTCCCTGGGCGTCTATCAAAGTGATCTCAGTAGTGCCCGCCTCTTTTGCGTGGCTACTGATTTGAATAGATCCGGAGGCCGGGTTGGGGTACACGGTGAATTGCAGACCGGCCGGGGCATACCAGGCAGATTGGATGTCTGAATAGCTGAAGGTGCCATCGTAGTCGGTTTGCTTCAAACGATAAAATGACCTTCCTTCCAGAGGCTGAGTATCCAGGGCATCATATTGCAGGGTCTGTTGGCTGTTCCCGGCTCCTGGAACCTGCAAAATATCAATGAATTCCTGGCCATCGGCTGATCGTTGTACGGTGAAAAAATCATTGTTGGTTTCACTGGCAGTGGACCATTGGATGGAGACCGCATTGTTCTCAACCCTCACCCCAAAGCTTAAGAGTTCTATCGGCAATGCGGTGGAGGCAGTGGCTACCGTAAATGTTCGGGCGTCCCGTAATTGTCCCCCATTGATATCGAAGCGGTATACATTTCCTCCCAGGTCGGTATCGACGGTATAGGCGGTGGCATCGCTGAAGTCCCCGTCTCCATCAGAATCGATCAGCAATCTCAGATCTGAGGAGCCGGTAAGGCCCAGGCCGGTCAGGTCGAAGTCAATATAGACCCTCCCTACATTTATCGATGACCCCGAGGTGTTTTTTTCGGCAACCCGCCAGGAGCGCCCCAGCCGGGTCATCAATCCCGACGGCACGTCGGTATAGCCCACGGAAGTCAGTGGCCCGTTATCATGGCCCCAGATAAGAAATTCGTCATTACCCAACCCACCAAAAGAAGATTTACTGATCCTGACGATACTGCTGCCCTGGGCGTCGTCATGGATATTGGAGGCGTCTACCCGCCCGATTCCCGCTACTTCAAAATCGTAATCCCCATTGGCCGGATCGTCCATATCGTACAGATCGTTGCTGGTTAGGGAGTAGTTGTATTTAGCTGCCAGGTAATTGTCAACTATGATCCGTTGTGCGCTGTTTACCGCAAAATTATAGACGATCACTTCCGAAATGTCGCCGTTCCACGATTCATTCGCCTGGCGGCCTATGCCAAAATCAGCCCAGGAGGAGAGGGTGCCGTCATAGGATATGCTTCCGGCGGCAGTGCTGTTGACATATTGCTGGATATTAGACCCGTCGTAATGATTGAGTATGCCATAAAAAGTACCGGATGAAAGGGTGGTTACCTGCGGAATGCTGCGTATGCTTAGATTGGACTGCACTCCTCTTCCCCAAACCTGGTTGCTACTCGAAGAAACCCACATTCCAACCGATTTGGTGGTGGTGGTACTGGAAAACGCACTCCCTAGTGGAGCTCCATGGATCAGACCCGGGTTTGGTGATCCCAGGCTGCTGTACTGTGCCACTACCCACAGTGAAAGCTGACTGGTAGCAGTCACGCCGCTTGAAAGTATCCGGTCGGTAGAGCCATTGAATCGAAGCACCGGAAACCCATTCACGATATTGGTCAGATAAGTAGGTTGATTGCCGGAGTTGGTTTCAGTAGCGTGGTTGTTATTACCCGACCGGTCGTGCCATTCCTGTACGGAGTTGTTGTTGGCAGCCAGCGTGGTACCGGCATCATTGTAAACCCCGCTATCCGCGCTTAGCCAGATGACATTATTGGTGGAATTGCCTACGCCTGCGGGTCCTGACTGTGCGGAAGCCTGAACACTGAAAAATAATAACAGCAGGTAAAAATATCTTCTTTCCAAAGAAAAAATGCTAAAAAATCTTCAACCTAAAAATATATAATTAATCAAAGATTTTCTATTCTCCGGTCAACAAACCGACTTATCCTGCTAATTTACCAACGCTGGTCTGGAAGTGATCTCCTTATAAATGAAGACCAGGCCGAATAGAACTCCTGCTACTACGGACATGGCACCTGCAATGGACCCGTCAAGCCATACCGCCAGGTGATAGCCTATAAATGAAATTGCCAGTCCCAGTAAGGTAGTGATGAGCATCATTTTATTCAGATCTTCCGTTAACAGGTAAGCAGTAGCTGGGGGAACGATCAGAAATGCCACTACCAGGATGGCTCCCACCGATTCAAAAGCACCCACCGTGGTAAAACTCACTGCCCCCATTAGCAGGTAATGCCACAGGGCCACATTCACTCCGGTGGCGGCGGCAAAGCTGGGGTCGAAAGTGGTGAGGAAAAGTTGTTTTTGGCCGATAACAATAAATGACAGGACCAGCAAAAAAACAATACCCATAATATATATCACCCTGGGGCCCATGATTATCCCGCTTCCGGTTATCCATAGGTCAATCGGAACATAGGCGATCTCTCCGTAAAGTACACAGTCCTGGTCCAGGTCAACCTGCCCGGCAAACACCGAGATCAAAATTACTCCCAGTGCAAAAAGCCAGGTGAAGGTAACTCCGATGGCGGCATCGGTCTGCAATCTGGCCTTGGAATGAAAGAACTCGATAAGGAAGGTAGTCAACAGGCCCAGTACGCCGGCCCCCAGCAACATACTTATGGGCTCGCGGGACCCACTGACGAAAAAAGCGATCACAATTCCCGGTAAAACGGCATGCGATATGGCGTCTCCCACCATGGCCATGTTGCGCAGAATAAGGTAACAACCAAGCAGGCCACAAGGAATGGCTACCAGGGTACCGGCTAATATGATCCAGAATGCTTCCATTATAACTTGGGGTAGGGGATCTCCGATTGGTGAGGGTCCAGTTTGGGATATCGTAACTTTTCCTCCAGCCTTCGTTCCAATTCCGGGGTAATGATGTGTTCTATGGTTTCAGCATCTTCATGCACGTGATCCGGGGCAATGCGCAAATATTCCGTCAGGTACAGTTCCCATAAGCGGTGTAGTTTGGTAACCCTTTGGCCTTTCCGTTTACCGGCCCTGGTATAGGCCCAGCCTTTTTCAGTGGATTTCAGAAACCCTTGCCGGTTGAGGTTGCGCAACCCTTTCTTTAGCCGGGACATCTGGAAGGGCCGTCGGGCCACAATTTCCTCAATGGTACGGGGCTGGTAATAGCTACCCTGTGCTTCGCCCAGCTGGTACAAGAGTTTTAGTATATTTTCCTCCAGCATTTGTTTTCGGAATTTGCGTTGCGTGATCAATCGGAACAAGATTCCTTTTCGGGGGGCCAGAAAGAAACTCAAAACCGCGATTATCGAAACCACCATAACGATCCAGGGTCCGGTGGGCATAGCCGGAGCTACGTAGCTGATATAGGCTCCAACCAGCCCGGAAAATGCTCCCAGGCCGGCTGCCAGTACAATCATCACCTTCAGTTTATCGGTCCAGAACCGGGCCGCTGCGGCCGGGGTGATCAGCATGGCAGCCATCAGTACTACTCCAATGGCCTGGATACCGGTAACCACCGCTAAAACGGTTAAGGTAGTCAGGATCAATTCCAGCGTGCGAACCGGAAACCCGATGCTTCGGGCAAAGTTTTCATCGAAAGCAATGACGGTAAACTCCTTGAAAAACAACCACACTGCTGCCATCAGGATCAGGGCAATACCGCTGAAAACCACCAGGTCGTTACCCACCAGGCTGGCTGCCTGGCCGAAGAGGAAATGATCCAGCCCGCTTTGTGCAGCATTGCCGGATTTTTGTATGACGGTTACCATCAGGATGCCAATACCAAAAAACACCGACAGAATAAGACCTATGGCAGTATCCTCCTTTATCTTGCTTCTGGCGGTAATAGTATCTATCAGTACCAATGAGATCCAGCCGGTAATGAACGCCCCTATGATAAGGTATACCGGGTTTTTTACGCCTGATAGCATAAAGGCCAGGCAGACACCGGGAAGTACGGAGTGCGCCACAGCATCGCCTACCAGGGCCTTTTTCTTCAGCAGGGTGAAGGTGCCCACGATAGCTGAACTGGCGGCCAGCAGGATGGAGCCGATGACTACGTATCGTACGTTGGGGTCTGTTAGTGAGAGGAACTCTAGTATGTTGTTCATGCTCATTAATTTAGTTTCAATCCTCAGTCTAAAGCCTTAGTACCCTTCGTCCCTCGTCTCTCGTCCTCCAATGCCTTGGTCACTACTCCCGACTGGGAAATTCTTTCTTCGTTAGTAAATCGCCTACAGCAGCCAGCAAAGTAAGCTTACCGCCATAGGTCTCCTGTAGTAATTCCGGCGTCAATACCTGGTTCACCGGACCACTGGCAATCAATCTTAAATTCAGCAGCACTGCCCAGTCAAAATACTCCAGGGCGGATTGCAGATCATGGTGGACTACTACCACTGTTTTGCCTTGCTTTGACATGGATTTTAACAGATTGATTATGGCCTTTTCAGTGGCGGCATCGACCCCGGCAAAGGGTTCATCCATAAAATACAGGTCCGCTTCCTGGGCCAGCGCCCGTGCCAGAAAAACCCGCTGTTGCTGGCCTCCTGACAGCTGGGAGATCTGCCTGCCGGCATAATTTTCCATATCGACCTGTCGCAGGCATTCCATGGCCACTTCTTTGTCGGCTTTTCTGGGCCTGGTAAACAATCCCAGCTTGCCATAACGACCCATTAAAACCACATCCAGCACCGAGGCTGGAAAATCCCAGTCAACCGATTCCTTCTGAGGCACGTAAGAGACCCGGGAACGAACCTGGTCCAGGTCCTGATCGAAAATTCTCACATAACCGCTACTGAGCTCTACCAGACCCATCATGGCCTTCAGCAAGGTAGACTTACCGGCCCCATTGGGTCCTATGATCCCGATAATTGAACCGCTGGGTAAAGTGAGGTCAATATCCCACAATACCGGTTTTTTGTGATAGGAAACGGTAATGTCGTGCAGTTCAACGATGGGTGTTTCAACCTGGTGTATCATTTTAA
Source organism: Bacteroidia bacterium (assembly GCA_030430675.1). GTDB lineage: Bacteria > Bacteroidota > Bacteroidia > Cytophagales > Cyclobacteriaceae > SZUA-3. The sequence continues at coordinate 14,354 of JAUIKU010000046.1, forward strand.
CGCGTTGGTTATGGTTTGAACATTGGCATTGACCATACCGATATAGGTTCCTTCGGCTGTACCACTGGCCCCCATGGCATCGGAATATAAACTCCCCCCAATTTGTACCTGGTGTCCCTGCTTGCTACAACCTTCCACCACTGCCTTAATGGAGCGCTCGGATATGGATGTTTCAACAAACACGGCTTTTATGTTTCTGCCGATAATAAACCGGACCAGGTCAGTAATATCTTTCAGTCCGAATTCGGAAACCGTAGACAGCCCCTGTAAACCTTTAACTTCGATATCGTAGGCTCTGCCAAAATACTCAAAAGCATCGTGGGCGGTAATCAGTACCCTCTGGTCCCTGGGAATCTGGCCAATTTGCCGGGCAACCTGTTCGTGCAGCATGTCCAGCTGCGACAGGTAATTGTCGGTATTCTGCTGATAGTAATGGGCGTTTGGCGGGTCGAACTCCTGTAACGATTCATTTATCCTGATGATCACCTGTTTCCACAGGGAGACATCGAACCATACGTGGGGATCATAGGCGTCCCGGTACAGTGGACTGGCCAGCAGTAAGGTAGTATCGATGGATTCGGCCACTGCTATTACCGGTTTGATGCGGGCAAGCTTTTGCATTATTTCCCCCATCTTACCTTCCAGAAGCAGGCCGTTGTAAAAAACCAGGTCGGCCTGGCTTAGTTTCTTTAAATCACCCTGGGTTGCCTTGTACAGATGAGGGTCTACTCCTGGTCCCATCAGCGCTTCTACTTCCAGGCTATCACCGGCCACGTTGATTACCGCGTCCGCGATCATGCCGGTAGTAGCTACTACTTTTATGGGACCAGTACCCCGGGATTCAGTTGAATGCCGGCAACTGCAAATAATTGCAGCAAGCACTAACAAGGCACATATCCTGATGGTGGTCATTCGCTCTCCTCTACCAGGATATTCTCGGCCACCTGGTTAGAAATAAAAACCGGTGTGGTCCGATCAATCAGGATTTGCATGGAATTATCAAAATCGACCGTTTCAATCACTTTCACCCTGGCACCCAGGTAAGCCCCCAGCTTATCGAGATGTTGCAGAAATGCCGGACTGCTGTCTTTCACCGCCCTGATCACCCCCTGGCTGCCTACGGTCAACTGCTGTAAAGGCTGTTGTGGTTTGGCCCTGATCACTCCTTTGGCATCGGGTATGGGGTCTCCGTGGGGATCTACTTTAGGGTGCCCTAAAAAAGCGTCCAGCCTTTCAATGAGCAATGGAGATTTGATATGCTCCAGCTGCTCAGCTACCTCATGCACCTCATCCCAGCTAAAGTTCAAGTGTTCCACCAGGAATACCTCCCACAACCGGTGTTTTCGAATTACCTTCAACGCGGCTTCCTGCCCCTCTCCGGTAACCTTAACTCCTTGATATTTAGTATAGTTAATTACCCCTTTTCTATCCAGCCGTTGAATCATGTCACTCACCGAGGCCGGTTTGGTATTGATGGCATCGGCAATGGCATTGGTGGATACCTGTTCCCTGCCACCTTCGGACAAATGGTAAATGGTTTTTAAATAATTTTCTTCTACCAGACTCAGCATTACTAATGGTTTTAGTATGCAAATATAGAATATTTAGATTGATCTAAAAATAATTTTAGAAAGAATTTGAGAGCATAATTGTCATTGTTTGCGGTGCAAAAAGTCATGGTTTTTTACCGCTATTAGTGAGCAGGGAAGGTTGAAGCCAGTAATGACTCTAGTTTTTTGGCTTCCTCTTTCCAGGTGATCTCAGGGCCGGGGGAATGAGAATAAAACCTGGTTTCGCACAGGTTTTTCCAAAGCGATTCCGGATGAAACTGATTGAAATTGATTACAATCCCTGCCCGATAAGGGTGGATTACAGATTCCCACAGTGGATGCGTCTGGAGTATCATGGGCAGTTTCAAACCCAGGTATTCATAGATCTTGGTGGGGATACAATTCTCGGTACTGGGATTGGGCTGGTGGGCCACCAGGCCGAAGTGGGCATCGGCCGCCAGTTCCATCAATACCTGGTGGGGCACCAGTGAGCCATCTCCTGCCATCTCCAGGAATGGATGATGGTTCACCTGACGCTCTATCCACCTCTGAATTTTCTTATCCGGTATGTGCCCCGCAACCGTTAGTTTGACCGGATACTGACACTGATATAGAATGGTGACCAGAGAGATGGCTTCAAGAATTCCATTCTCCCGGGAGCAGGTTCCGGTAAAGACCAATTTGATGGGAGAGTTTTCGTTCGGTTTTTCAAGAAGCGCGGCATGAGTATCGGGCGAAACGGACTTTATTTGTCCCGCTCCGGTCGCGATAAATTTATTTTCCAGTACCGTGCTTTTTCCGTTTACGAATGTCAGTTCCTGTTTATATCCCCGCTCTGCCAGCAGGTAGTGATCTACCCAGGGTCTGCTGCCATTTTCCAACAGAGAAACACCCGCCCGCAACCAGGGTTTTGCCAATGCCGGGTAGGCCTGTTGGAATTTTATATTCCTGTTATAGTTTTCCTGGACATCGTACCACAACCTGGTTTTGTTTAACCATTTGTAGACCACTGCCGGGATCATCAGCTCCGGGGTGCATATGATGACCAGTTGGGGCCGGAGCGTAACCAGTTTGGAGAACAACCTGAAAGGAGCCCAAAGCCTTGCCAGGGCAGTTCTATTACCCTGGTACAGTGTATGAAAGTAAATGCCAGCGGTTGACGGAGGAATTTTTGCACCAAAGCCTATGATATTAACCCGGTATTGTTTTGATTCGCGGATCGATAGTGCAAGCTTCTCATACATCCTGGTATCATCTACCGGTTTCAATACAGAGGCAATTACCACGACTTTTTCAGACATATTAAGATTAAAATGGAGACACAATTTATTCAATTAAAAGAAATCATTGAAGCATCCTGGGATGATCGGGACTTATTGAAAAATACCGAGACCGTAGCCGCCATTGAAACCATTATTGAGCATTTGGATAAGGGTACCCTGCGGGTAGCTGAACCCCGGGAAGATGGCTGGCAAGTCAATGAATGGGTGAAAAAGGCGGTAATTCTGTATTTCCCTACCCGGAAGATGTCTAAAATATCCGTGGGACCTTTTGAGTTTCACGATAAGATCCCTTTAAAAAGCGATTACGATCAGTTGGGAGTAAGGGTGGTTCCCCACGGTTTGGCCAGATATGGCAGCTTTGTAGCTTCTGGTGTAATCATGATGCCTTCATATGTAAATATCGGAGCTTATGTGGACAGCGGTACCATGGTGGATACCTGGGCCACTGTGGGCAGTTGTGCCCAGATTGGCAAAGATGTACACCTCAGTGGCGGGGTGGGAATCGGCGGCGTATTGGAACCGGTTCAGGCGGCACCGGTGATTGTGGAGGATGGAGCTTTCATCGGCTCCCGCTGCATCCTGGTGGAAGGGGTGCATGTAGCCAAAGAGGCGGTGCTCGGTGCCAATGTGACGCTTACTTCCAGTTCGAAGATCATTGATGTGACCGGTCCCGAACCCAAAGAATATCGGGGGTACGTTCCTGAAAGGGCGGTAGTAATTCCCGGGTCTTACACCAAGCAGTTTCCCGCGGGTGATTTTCAGGTACCATGCGCCCTGATCATCGGCCAAAGGAAGGAGAGTACCGATCGCAAAACATCATTGAATGACGCATTAAGGGAAAACCAGGTAGCTGTTTAAATCGTGATTTTCAACCCATTTGGGTTTGTTTCACAAAAATGGATTACCTTTACCTTCCTTTTTTACAGTATGAAACAGACAATTTATTTTTTAATCCTGATAGCAGTAGTTAGTTGCAGTGAACAGGCTTCCCAGGAGGGTGATATTTATTACCAGAATGGACAATACGAAGAAGCTATTCGTTCCTATACCCAGTACCTCGAAATCAACCCGGGCGATGTTAAAACACTTTACAACCGGGGGAGGGCTTACGAAGAGATGGATTTGCATGAGCTGGCTTTTAACGATTTTGTAACAGTGCTGGAAGAAGACGGAGAAAACCTGCAGGCCAACCTAAGTGTGGGGAGTTATTACTACAACAAACAGGATTATGATGAGGCAATGCATTTCTTTACTCAGGCGGTAAAGTATCATGAACAAAGTGCACAGGCTCATTTTTTGATGGCCCGCGCTTACCACAAAGTAGGTAAGAAGAATGAAGCAATGGATGGCTATAATAAAGCCATAAGCCTGGATAGCGAATATGGGGAAGCCTATTTGTATCGCGGCGCCTTAAAAACCTACCTAAAACAAAAACGCAGCGCCTGTGAGGATTACCAGAAAGCCAGGGCACTCAACGTAGAAAAAGCAGAAGCAGCGCTGGAGAGCTTTTGTAGGTAGCAAGAGCAAGAGGGAGGGGCATACAGTGGCAGTTGGCAGACAAAGTTTGTATAATTTGCGCAAAGCTCATCGCATCACGGCGCAAAGCTCACCGCTCACCGCTCACGGCGCAAAGTTCACCGCTCACCGCATCACAGCCCAAAGCTCACCGCTCACGGCGCTAATCCCACCGCTCACCGCCCAAAGCCCACCGCTCATATCCCGCCTGTATGCTCAACACCGTTGCTCAATCCTGCTATTCAAATGTCCCCACCATACGAAGACGACCACCCACCGCGGCAGTTTCATGGGCACAAATTTCAGCACCGGGCTTTTTGTAGGTACCGTGACAGGCCGGACAGGGGTCACTTAAGGTTTTCTCTCCCTGGCACACCTTGCAGGCTACCTGGGCTTTTCCCTCGCAGTTGGAACAAGTCTGATACTGTAAGGAGCCCAGGGCATTCAAGGAAGTAGTTACACCTTCTCCTTTACACGTATCACAGCGGCTAATACCTACACCGCGACAGTTAAAACAGGGATTAACTATTTCACCGTGACCTTCGCATACATCACAAGCTACCAAACGATATCCCCGGTTATCACATAGTTTACAAACCAGGATCAGTTCGTATTCGTCATCGAGAAAATGTCGTAAATCCATGGCCTGGGTATAATAGCGTCCGTTTGCCCCTACCATTCTGATGTACTTATCCAAAAAGTTTCTACTATTGTGGATTTGGTTGACCATATAGAGTGTTTCTGCGAACAGGTAACTCAGGTCATCCGGCAGCACAGTATTAAGCTTGAGGATTTTTCTAAAAGTAACGTTGGCTTCTTCGTACTGGCCTTCATTCATCTGATCTATGGCGACTTCCATGAGTTCATCGACGTAAGCTGATGTCTTGTCCTGAGCAATAGTTTCCTGATATATCAGGCAGCTGAATATCAGTGCCAGTGCGGTTTTTGGTATCAATAATTTTGTGTCCATGGTTTCATATTAGCTACAAAATAGCTGATCGAACCTACAATATAGTAAAATTGTGTTATTTAAGGAAATTATTGGACACAATTAATTCCTTGGTGCCATGTGCCCAGGAATAAAAGCCTTCTCCTGATTTAACACCCAGTTTTCCTGCAGTAACCATATTGACCAGCAGTGGGCACGGAGCATATTTGGGCTGACCAAATCCTTGTTGCAATACCTGCATAATGGAGAGACATACATCCAATCCTATAAAATCAGCCAGCTGTAATGGTCCCATGGGGTGAGACATACCAAGTTTCATCACAGTATCAATCTCTTCTACACCTGCCACACCCTCATGCAGCGCCGTTATGGCCTCATTGATCATTGGCATAAGAATGCGGTTGGAAATAAAACCCGGATAATCATGCACCTCTACCGGATCTTTTCCCAGTGATTTAGAAACTTCGATAACGGTTTTGGTCACCTCATCGCTAGTAGCATACCCCCTGATTACTTCCACCAGTTTCATTACTGGTACCGGGTTCATAAAATGCATTCCAATGACCTGTTCCGGACGTCTGGTGACTGCGGCAATTCTGGTGATACTGATGGATGAAGTGTTGGATGCCAGTATGCAGCCTTTTGGTGCAAACTCATCCAGTTGTTTAAAAATCGAGGTTTTCAGGTCCGGGTTTTCAGTAGCTGCTTCCACTGCCAGGTCGGCCCCAGAGACCCCGCTCTTAAGCTGGGTGGTGATGGAAATCCGCTGGAGTGTCTGATCTTTCTCTGCCGGTGTGATAACTTCCTTTTTGATTTGGCGGTCCAGGTTCTTAGAGATTATCTGCATTGCCTTATTGAGGGCGTCCTGGTCTATGTCAACCAACATTACCTGGTACTCATTCTGGGCGAAAACATGGGCAATGCCGTTGCCCATGGTACCGGATCCTATTACCGCAATTTGTTTCATGAGTGCCTGGTCATACTTTACCTGGGATTAAAAGTAATGGTTGATAATGATCCCCAATTGCCCTCTGCCTGTGAACTTTTAAACACCACGGTAATGTCATGGATTCCCGGTTTGGAAGCCAGGCTGGCGGTTCCTGTGGCGACATAGTATTCGTTAAATACTTGCTTACCAGTTGAACTATACTGGGCTTCACCTATTTTTTCACCGGTGGATCCTCCCAGTCTTATCTCGGCAATGGCCTGATTGTCTTTTCCTTTGATGGCACCATTTAAAGTTATGGACCGGATATTGGTAAGGTCCATACCTTTAAAAGTAAGGTGACTGGGATTGGATAATGTAGTAGTTTCTACCTGTTCATTTCTAACTATCTGTACCCCTTGTTCTTCATCCAGGTCTACTGCCTTTACCACATTACTGCGAAGGGTATGTGTTATTTGACCGATAACCGGGCCTACAACTTCCGCTCCCTTGTCGGTATACATGGCCTTCAAAGTATATATCCCCTGTGGACCTTCTTGCTGGTGATTGGCTGGAAGGAAACTGCCAGCTACCGGAAGTGTCTTCACATTGCCTTCCTCTCCAAAAGACAGTATATACTCAACCATCATACGAGCATCATTTAAGCTGATAGACGGGTGCGCAGCCATAGGTGTCTCACCCCAAACACCGCTACCGCCGTTGATTACTTTGTTGGCAAGTACCGATATCACCCGGTCACGCTTCTGATACTTATTGGAAAGGTCGGCATAACTTGGCCCGATAGATTTTTTATCAGGTGTATGACAGGACTTGCAGTCACTGTCGGCTATCAGGGTGGCCCCGGTCACCTGATGCTCCGCTTCATCGTCTACCATGTGACCAAGGGGAGTTCCTTTGGTTACCATTTCCTGGTATTCGGAGGTAACTGAAACTGCAGCAGGGTCTATCCGGCCATCTGTCAGGCTCCCATCTTCATGATCGGTAACCCTTACATTATAATCAACCTGGCGGCCGTCCCAGTAAAAAGTCTGGTTTCCGGCAATATCAAATTCGATTTCCGGGATACTGTTGCCTACCTGTACCTCCAGAGTTTCAGAAGTAGCACCACCGTTATCGTCCGATATAGTAAGTTTTACCTGGTATACTCCGGGTGCCTGAAAAGTAAACTCAGGATTGGGCTCATTAGAGGTGGCACCCTGGAAGAATTCCCATTGATAAGTTAAGGGGTCCCGGTCGTAATCCTCACTTCCTTGGGAGGAAAACCTGACAGTAAGCGGGGTGGCTCCAAAAATTTTGTTGGCGTTTATCCTGGTAATGGGATCACGGTTACCTGCCTGGTAGTCAATTCGTACCAGCCGCGCATCCACGTTTTGGGTAAACCATCCGGTACCGTATTCCAGCAGGTAGAGTTTACCGTCATGGCCATAGACAAAGTCCATGGGATTATTGAATTCCGTATCGGCCATAAAAGGTTCGATTTTATCAAGATCGCCATTCTCATCCAGGGTGATGAAAAAGATCTTGCTTCTTATCCAGTCATAGAACATGATCTTTCCGTCGAAGTATTTGGGATATTTATTAGGCCCGTCAGGAAAATACTCTCCGTAGTAAACCGGGCCTGCCATGGCATTTTTACCACCGCTACCCACGATTGGAAACTCTTCCGATTCGCCGTAACTATAATGAATAAAGGCTTCCTGAGCTGGTGGGAGAGTGGTTAAGCCGGTATTATTTGGCGAATTGTTTACCGGTTCTGCAGCACTAAAGTGCTCACCCGGGGTCTTGGTGGTAAAATCATATCGGGTGTAGGCTTCATTGAGGCCTGTAAAATAGGGCCATCCAAAAAAGCCCGCCTCACGGGCCTGATTGAACTCATCCAGTCCTCTTGGTCCCCGGGTTTCGTTATCTGCCCTGGCATCAGGCCCCACATCTCCCCAGTACAAGTAGCCGCTTTTGCTATCGATGGCAATGCGGTAGGGATTGCGGCATCCCATAACATAGATCTCAGGCCTGGTATTGGGGGTGCCCGGAGGGAACAGGTTGCCTTCCGGAATGGTATAACTGCCGTCTGGTTGGGGGGTTATCCTCAGAATCTTTCCCCTGAGATCGTTGGTATTGGAGGGGCCTTTCTGGGCGTCCCAGGGGCTGCGCCCCGGTCGCTCGTCAATGGGATTAAATCCATCGGATGCGAATGGATTGGTATCATCCCCGGTTGACAGAAAAAGATTGCCATCAGGACCAAATTCAATGGAACCTCCGGTGTGACAACATTCCTCTCTCTGAACACCTACCTGAAGCATCACAATTTCACTGTCAAGGTCCAGTTGGTCACCATTTAGTTCAAAACGGCTGAGGTTCTGAACATCTTCATCTCCGTTAGGCGAGTAGTACAAATATATCCAGTTGTTTTGTGCAAAATTCGGGTCCAGAGCCAGTCCCAACAGGCCGTCTTCGTGTCTTCCATTCCGGCCTAACCCGATATAAACATCGAATTTGTGAATGACAATGCTGGAATCCAGCTGGTGTTTGAATTTTCTGAGAGTACCTCTTCGTTCTATAAATAAGATATCACCGTCAGGCAATACTTCAAGTTCCAGGGGTTCGTAGAGGTTGTCTTCCAGTACCACCTTGGTAAATCTCTTGGGGTCGGGCATGGGTTCATACCTGGCCAGGGTATAATCCAATGCTTTGTTTTCACCAATGGCATAGGCAATACCACCGGACAGTATTTGCAGAAATTCCGGTTCGGAATAAGTCTCATCGGTATGACCAAATGCCGTATAAAAAGCCCTGCCTCCATCGAACTCATGGTACCAGGTCATGGGATGAAAATCGCCATTGGTACCGCCCTCATAGGTAGACTCATCGATGGTAATTAACACATTGATGTCGGGGTTTATATTTCTATAGTTGTAGAACTCATCAGATTTTTCGAAGGAACCTGGCAGGGAATCAGTGGCCAGGTGTCCGTGATCCTGCACGTTACAGGTGGCATCTCTCACGTTGGGGTTGCTGGGATGACCATTGAAATATCCTCCCACCAGTTTGCCATACCAGGGCCATTGGTATTCGGTGTCGGCTGCCCCGTGGATGCCCACAAAGCCACCCCCAGCCTGGATATATCGCTCAAACTTTGACTGCTGCTGATAGTTCAGCACATCCAGGGTGGTGTTGAGAAAGATAACCGCACTGTACCGTGAAAGATTCTCTTCATTAAAATCTTCGGCATTTTCCGTGGTGTCTACCAGAAACCCATCTCGTTGTCCCATCTCCATAATGGCTTGTTGCCCTACCGGAATGGAGGCATGACGATATCCGTCGGTTTTGCTGAACACCAGTACCTTTCTTTGCCGTTCCTGTCCCTGCTGACAACCCAGCACACAAAGCCCCAGGATCAGCGTTAATAAAAAATGCTGCTTCATATTGGAATTAAAACTGTCTAATTTTGATATTTCTGAACCATACCCGGTCCCCGTGGTCTTGCAAAGCTATATGCCCTTTTTTTGATTTTCCAAACCCGGGTAGATCTTTAAATTTGCTTTTGGCGACCATTTGGTCCCACTCGGGGGTGTGCATTTCAAATGTCACCACCTGGTATCCGTTTTGCCAGTGGCTGACTTTACCATCTTTCGATACGATGCGTATTTTATTCCATTCGTTGGGCCCATTGGCAGTAACAAACTTACAGGCAATCATGTCATACAGGTCTCCTGAACGATGTGTTTCAATTCGGCCGTCGGTGTGTCTCAGGTTATCCAGTATCTGCATTTCCGGACCGGTGTGCCAGGGACGGGTGTAGTCCTCCTCCAGCACATTGTACATGATCCCGCTATTACCGCCCTCCGCCACTTTCCACTCCAGTACCAGTTCGTAATCCTGGTACTGATCTTCAGTGATGATATCTCCACCTTGTGACTTCTGGTTATTATCAAACATTAGGGTGCCGTCAACCACTTTCCAGGCTCTGCCAACTCCT
>JAUIKU010000293.1 GCA_030430675.1 Bacteroidia bacterium
ATTTTACCGGCGATCTCTCTCAGGGAATATCCTTTCAGAAACATGTTTAAAACTTTTTGACAATCCTGCGAGAGCTGTTGAAAATGCTTGCGATAGACTTCATACCGCTGATGTTTCAACCAGTCTTTCTCTGTATCGGGCAACATTTCCGATAGCTGTTCGGTATCCATAACCATTTGAGGGGCTGAACGTCTTTTCCTGAGCACCATCAACCACTTATTTCTACAAACGGCATACAAATAGGTCCTGAAACTGCTCTTTAAGCTGAGTTTGTCTCCACTGACCTTTTCGAACATTACTACCAGCCCTTCTTGAAACAGATCCATTGCATCGTCATCCGTTCCGGAGTTCTTTTTAACAAAATCCCTGATCATCGGCTGATAATCATGATATAAGAAACGCATAACCTCACGATCCCTATTTTTAATACCCTGTATAATCTCTGAGTCGGTATAACTATCGCTCACTTGTTAGTTGCATTTTCGGATAGAAGGTTACCCGAATTTAAAAAATCAGGTATTATTCGCGTACAGGAATTCAATTTAGCAAAAATCTCCAGTTATTTTTGGAACTAAACCAAGTTGTTAAAGTTAAATAAGATATGAGCCATTACTTGCCTTTATTCCCTTTGAACCTGGTGGCATTCCCTGAGGAAAAGCTCAATCTGCATATTTTCGAACCGCGGTATAAACAACTGGTTAGTGATTGCTGGAAAGGGGCAAGGCGATTTGGGATCCCCTCCTACGTAACTTCCAAGATCGAGTTTGGCACCGAAATGGAGATCACAGAAATCTTCAAGACCTACCAGGATGGCAGGATGGATATCAAGACCAGAGGCCATACTATTTTTCAAGTAAAAGAGTTTTCCAACCCCTGGCCAGGGAAAAAATATGCGGCCGGTCAGGTAACAGAACTGGAATCGGTTTGGGATTATACTTCCTCTAAACTGGCCTTGCTGGAGTTGTTGGATGAACTTTATGGCCAACTGGATATCGATAAGGAGGTAGAATATCACATGGATACTCCTGTCTTCAAACTGGCTCATAAAGTAGGGCTTAGCAAGGAACAGGAGTACAGGTTACTGCAGATTACCAGGGAAAGCAAACGGGTAGATTTTCTGGTAGTCCACCTTAAAAAATTATTGCCCAAGCTAAACCGGGCAGCAGAAATCCGCAACCGCATTAAAATGAATGGACATTTCAGGCAAATGGATTCACTGGACTTCTAGTGAATACAAAATTTTTGGTAGCTTGTAGTAAATGAAAATACTGTCCACCAGCCAGGTGAGAGCCGCCGACGCTTACACCATAGAAAACGAGCCTATCAAGTCCCTTGATCTGATGGAAAGAGCCTCCAGGGCTTTTGTTGAAGCCTATCTGGCACTTCCTGTTGATCACCATGCGGCGATTACCGTAGTATGCGGCCCCGGCAATAATGGGGGAGATGGTTTGGCCATTGCCCGCTTACTGCAGCAGAAAAACTTTGAGGTTGAAGTATGCATGGTGAGACTTGGTGCTAGTCTGTCGGAGGATTGTGCTGCCAACCTGGAAAGATGGCAGGAGCACGGGACCCTCATAAACATATCTGCAGCGGACCAACTGAAAGAACTGCGGTTGGCACCGGTGGTGATCGATGCCATTTTTGGCTCGGGAATCAGCCGGCCGGTATCCGGATTGGCCTCCCGCGTGGTAGACATTATTAATGATTCCGGGTCCCGGGTGATTGCTGTCGACATGCCTTCCGGACTGTTCTCCGACCAACCAAATGGAGCGGGGCAGATTGTGAAAGCCAACTATACCTTGAGTTTTCAAAATCCAAAACTGGCTTTTTTTTTACCGCAGAATAACCTTTTTGTGGGGGAGTGGAAAGTGCTGGACATAGGACTTAGTCAGCGCTTTATCGATAATGCCCAGTCAAACTGGTTTTCCATTGACCAGGCCCTGATCAAACGATTTGAACGAAAGCCAGCCACCTTTGCCCATAAAGGAAACTTTGGCCACGCATTGCTGGTAGCCGGTTCCCAAGGAAAAATTGGGGCGGCCATTCTGGAGGCAAGAGCTGCCCTCAGAGGAGGAGTGGGTCTGTTAACGGTTCATATTCCAGGCTGTGGCTTCTACCCCTTACAAACGGCAGTGCCGGAGGCCATGTGCCAGGTGGATCCGCATCATGAATTATGTACGGATATTATTCTTTCTGAAAAGATTACCTGTGTCGGCATCGGTCCGGGCCTGGGGCAGCAGGAGGCTACCGTGAAGGGATTCAAAAAATTGCTGGAGCAGGTAGATTTTCCTATGGTTATTGATGCGGACGCACTGAATTTGATCAGTCAACACCGTGAATGCCTGGAATTAATTCCGTCACAGTCCATCTTGACACCCCACCCCAAGGAATTTCAACGACTGGCAGGTACCTACACCGATGACTACCACAGGCTACAAATCCAGAGTGAATTTTCCAGACGTTATCAGGTCATTATTATTTTCAAGGGGGCCCATAGTACGGTGTCACTACCCGACGGACGTTTATTTTTTAATACCACCGGCAACCCCGGCATGGCCACCGCGGGTAGTGGTGATGTTTTAACAGGATTGGTGACTGGTATGCTAGCCAGGAACAGTGACCCGGAGCTTGCGGCTATTGTCGGTACCTTTATTCATGGACTGGCGGGAGATTTGGCAGCAGCGGAAATTTCACAACCTGCCATGATAGCGGGTGACCTTATTGACTACATTGGCCCTGTAATTAAAAAGACTAACCTACTGCTGTAATATTTTTAACAAAAAATTCACAGTAACGAAGAAATTTAAGGATTATTATTTCTTATTTTTGTAAAAAGACTGTCAACCATTGGCTTCTTTTTTACGTTTAACAAAAAACCCGAATATTCATATTAGGAAAAGGAACAATTTGGATTAATTTTTGTTATATTAAAGTATATGAGGAAACTCCTACTCTTAACTATCTTGCTCGCTTTTACCGCAACGATTGGATTCGCACAGGAATCCGGTCAGCAGGAGGGGTATGTAGGAGAGAATAATGAGCTGACTCAAAGCTCTTTAGAACTGAAGCAAGTGGTGGAAGTCTATCCCAATCCCGCCGTGGATTTTCTCAATATTGACATTCAGGGAGAGGATCTGGTAAAGGTGGAATTTGAGGTATATGACATCATCGGCAATTCCATCAAGGTTTCACCGGAAAAGTTAACGGCCAGTAAATACCGGGTACCGGTTAGTGATTTACACTCCGGATATTATATGCTGATCGTGAGAGACCCCTACAGCCGTTACCGCCAAATCTTCAAATTTGGTAAAAGATAGCCCTCGTAATTCGTAATTCGCAATTAAAATTCGGCATTCCCCGGCGTTCTGGGAAAAGGAATTACGTCCCTGATATTGGTCATTCCTGAAACAAACTGGATAAGACGCTCGAATCCCAGTCCGAATCCACTGTGCGGCACGCTGCCAAACTTGCGCAGATCCAGATACCACCAAAGTTCTTTTTGTGGAATATCCATTTCTTTCATACGGTTTTCCAGAAATTCAAGTCTTTCTTCACGCTGGCTGCCGCCAATGACCTCACCGATACCTGGAAACAGTACATCCATGGCCGCCACTGTGCGGTTATCGTCGTTGCCCCTCATATAGAAGGCCTTGATATCCTTGGGGTAATTATATACCATTACCGGTGTTTTAAAGTGCTTCTCCACCAGGAATCTTTCGTGCTCAGATTGCAGGTCGCTACCCCATCCCTCCACCGGGAATTGGAACTTCTTCTTTTTATTCGGTTTGCTGTTCCTGAGGATCTCTATGGCTTCTCCATATTCGATCCGGTGGAATCTGTGTTCACTGACAAATTTCAACCGTTCCATCAGGTTCATTTCCTGCCTCTGGTGCTGGGGCTTTTGTTGTTCTTCCTGAACCCCCCGCTGATTGAGGAACTCCAGATCATCGGAGCAATTGGACAAGGCATAATCCACCAGGTATTTGAGGAATTCTTCTGCCAGGTCCATATTGTCGTGTAGGTCGTACCAGGCCATTTCCGGTTCAATCATCCAAAATTCCGCCAGGTGCCTGGAAGTATTGGAATTTTCTGCCCGGAAGGTAGGGCCAAAAGTATAAACCAGGCCTAGTGACTGTGCAAAAGCCTCCACCTCCAGTTGTCCGGATACCGTGAGGTTAGTTTCCTTACCGAAAAAGTCCTTGGTGTAATCAACCGATCCATCATCCCCAACCGGTGGATTTATATTGTCAAGAGTAGAGACCCTGAACATTTCACCGGCTCCTTCAGCGTCGGAACCGGTAATAATCGGGGTGTGGATATTGTAGAAGCCGCGTTC
>JAUIKU010000294.1 GCA_030430675.1 Bacteroidia bacterium
CACTGACCGGTCGCCTGATCCTGATGTTGTCGAAAGACGATACCGCGGAGCCTCGCTTTCAGATCAAAGACGGCCCTTCTACTCAGTTGGCCTTTGGCCTTGATGTGACAGACTGGCAACCGGGCGAAGCTATCAAATTTGAAGGCGATATCTTTGGTTATCCAATAGCGCAATTGTCAGACATTCCTTCCGGTACCTATTTCGCGCAAGCGCTCATCAACCGTTATGAAACCTTTGAACGTGCCGATGGCCATACCGTTCAACTTCCACCAGACCAAGGCGAAGGTCAGCAATGGAATCGCAAACCGGGCAATCTATATAATACACCGGTTAAAATTCAGCTTTCGCAAAATGGAAACTACGAACTTACACTTGATCAGGAAATTCCACCTTTGGAAGAACCAGAAGACACCAAATATATCAAGCACATCAAGATTAAAAGTGAAATGCTTAGCAAGTTTTGGGGGCGCGATATGTACCTTGGCGCACATGTGCTTTTGCCGAAAGGCTTTGACGAAAATCCGGATGTCAAGTACCCACTGGCTATCATGCACGGTCACTTTCCAAAAGATTTTGGAGGATTTAATCCAGAACCTGTAGATACATCGGCTTTGCCTTGTGAATATAGCGAACGTTTTAGTGTAGATTGTTACAACCGTATCGTTGCTCAGGAGGAACATGATTTTTATAAAGCCTGGACCGGTCCTGGTTTTCCGAGAGTAGTTGCCATTAAAATTCAGCATGCTAATCCGTTTTATGATGATTCCTATGCCGTTAATTCCGAAAATCTAGGCCCATACGGAGACGCCATAACGTATGAATTAATTCCTCACATCGAAGAGCAGTTTCGTTGTATCGGAGAAGGTTGGTCGCGATTTGTGTACGGTGGTTCCACCGGAGGTTGGGAAGCCTTGGCTGTACAAGTCAAATACCCGGATGAATACGGTGGCTGCTTCGCAGCCTGCCCAGACCCTATTGATTTTAGAGCTTATTGTTTAGTCGATTTGTACAACGACAAAAATGCATATTACCTTGATAGCGAATTCAAGAAAACGGAACGCCCGGGTCACCGCGATTATCTAGGCCATGTAGATGCAACGCTCAAAGACATGAATTATCGCGAGCTGGTATTGGGGACCAAGAGCCGGAGTGGACAGCAGTGGGATATTTGGGAAGCAGTATATAGCCCGGTTGGGGCAGATGGTTATCCGAAGCGAATCTGGGACAAAAAGACTGGCGAAATTGATAAAGAAGTTGCAGAATACTGGAAAGAAAATTATGATTTGGCCTATATCATGAAACGAGACTGGGATAAATTTGGCGAAAGCTGGAAAGGAAAAATCCGCATTTATTGTGGAGATATGGATAATTACTACCTCAATAATGCAGTTTATTTGGCAGAAGACATCCTGAATGCTACCAAAGATCCTTATTATGATGGCGAGGTGGCCTATGGTGATCGGGCAGAGCATTGTTGGAATGGTGATCCGGAATTGCCAAATCACATCACGCGTTTGCGTTATCATCGGATGTTTATTCCGAAATGGGCCAGTGAAGTTGCAAAAATTGCACCTCCGGGCGCAGATTTGAGTAGCTGGAGATACTAAAAACGAACTATGATTGTAAAGAGGTCGCAAGGAATTCAAGAGCTGAAGATATATCGGTTGGAGCACAATGAGCTTCAACCGACTCAAGATCAACTTACTGTAGAAGAGCCATTAGAAATCAAACTCAACTACGGACCCAAAGAAAATCGACAAACCAGAAGTTTGACAATCACGATGCGTACACCTGGCCATGATCAGGAGTTAGCACTGGGCTTTTTGTATGCGGAAGGTATTATTGGGCAAGCCTCCGAAGTATTGTCTATGCGCTTTGAAGCGGGGCAATTGGAGGAAGCGGCCCAGCAAAACGTACTTCGGGTTGATCTGGCACCAGAAGTTCAGCTCGACTGGTCGCAGCTCTCTCGGCATTTTTACAGTTCGTCTTCTTGTGGCATTTGTGGTAAGGGGTCTATTGAAATGATTTCTGCCATCAGTTGCTATACCACCTTGCCGAGTTATCCCAAAGTAGCTGCCAGTACCTTACTTCAGCTTCCGCAAATTTTACTCGAAGCGCAACAAACTTTTAGTCAGACAGGTGGGCTGCATGCAGCCGCTTTATTTGATACAAATGGGCAATTGCTTTGCTTACGCGAAGACGTAGGCCGTCACAATGCAATGGACAAGTTATTAGGTACTGCTTTGCGCAAATATGACTGGCCGTTGCGAGATAAAATATTGTTGCTCAGTGGTCGGATTAGCTTTGAGCTGGTACAAAAAGCAGCGATGGCCGCCATCCCGATCATTGCAGCTGTTGGTGCACCATCGACTTTAGCCGTTGAGTTAGCCGAAGAATATCAGATCAGTTTGATCGGTTTTCTGAAAAGCGATAAATTCAATCTTTATAGTGGCGTAGAGCGAGTTAATGATGGGAAATAAATAAAAAAGCAAAACAATTGAGACAATACCACACGAAGATTGAGATTGATGCCCCTGCCCAAGACGTATGGCGTGTATTAACCGATTTTACAACTTATAATGAATGGAATCCGTTGGTGCGATCTGTTACTGGGGACATTCAAGAAGGAGGAACAATAAAGACAGAAATTATTCCTTTAGAAAATATATTTTCTGCGAAGTTGCTTTCCTTTAAGCCCAATCAGGAAATCATATGGGAAGGAAAAATGGGAGCGAAGTTCTTGTTGGCTGGGAAGCATTATTATCATATAATCCAATTAAATGAAGCTACTTGTTTACTTAAGCATGGAGAATACTTCAGTGGTTTGCTGTCTTATTTAATTCCTTCGAATTTACTAAGAAAAATGGAGGATGCCTTTGCAAGGCACAACAGAGCCTTGAAATCTAAAGTTGAAAATGGAAAGTAAGAATATTTTAATTTATGGTGGAAACGGGTATACAGGAAAGCTATTCGCTCAATACCTGATTGATCAATCTATTGTACCTATTTTAGCAGGCCGAAGTGATAAAGTTAAAGCCGTAGGTAACCATTTAAATTGTCCAGTTCGGGTTTTTGAAACAGCTAGTGCTGTAGATCAACTTAGTGATATTGATGCATTAGTTAATCTTGCAGGCCCCTTTACCAAAACTCAAAATGGATTAATAGAGGCATGTTTGAAAACTAAAACACATTATCTGGATATCGCAGGAGAGGTACCCGAAATGGAAAATGTATTTAAATATTATCAAGAGGCTAAGGATGCCGGGATAGTCATCATGTCTGCAGCCGGTTTTGGTGTAGTCCCTACAGATATTGCTGCTAATTTAGCCTGTGGGTTAATTAATGACCCTATTCAATTAGTCATAGCTTACGCAACGGAAGGAGGAGTATCTAGAGGGACTCTTAAAACAGTACTCAAAGATATTCGCAAGCCTGGAGTAGTTTTAAAAAATAATATCTATGAAAAAGCTATGCCGGCAGAAACAGAGGAAACATTTTCTATTTTTGATGAGCAAATAAAGATGGTGTATAACCCTTGGCGAGCTGACTTATACACTGCCAGAGTTTCTACTAGAATTGAAAATATAAAGACTTATTCTGCTTTTCCTGGTTTTGTCGTTAGTATGATGAAAGGTCGACTGAAATGGCTGAGAAATTTAATGCTTCGTTATTTGATTAATTGGTTGCCAGAGGGACCCAACAAAAAACAATTAGATAAAGGGGATACATTAATCAAAGCCATTGCAAAAAATGTAGATGGTGAACAAGGAGTCGTAGAAATAAAAGGTCCAGAAGCGTATGTTTTTACGATACAAAGCTTGGAAAGAATGTTGCAATTGATTTTTGATCAGCAAAAAAGTGGCGTTCTTACACCTGCGCAAATGGGAACTCATTGGATGCAAGAAATGAAAGGAGTTCAACTGAAAATGACGTCAAGCATGGGCTAGTCAATTGTTGAAACCATAAAGGTCCTAGATCGTATGACAGAAGTAATTTGAAGTAACACGACAAGAAACACAAATGAAGGACAAGAAAAAAACAAATGCACAGCCACCCGAAGAACATACGGGTATCAAAATAAAAAAGGTAAAAGAAACAGCCGCTGGCTGGCCTGCTTTGACATCTTCTTTGGGGCATGCCACCAAACACATGAAAACTGGGCAAGCTGTAAAAACGATGTTCAAGCTCAATCAGAAGGGAGGCATTGATTGTCCTGGCTGTGCTTGGCCTGATCCAGACGACGAGCGCTCCAAATTGGGCGAATATTGTGAAAATGGCGTCAAAGCAATTGCTGAAGAAGCAACTAAAAAAAGTATAACTGCTGAATTCTTTCAA
>JAUIKU010000295.1 GCA_030430675.1 Bacteroidia bacterium
CATTATTGATTGGCTCGAACAACAGCCTTTTGTAAACATTAATCAAGTTGTGGCAACCGGACATTCCCGTGGGGGAAAAGCTGCATTGTGTGCGGGTATTTATGACGAACGTATTGCGGTAACCGCACCAAATTCATCCGGTTGTGGAGGTACCGGCAGTTGGCGTTACTTTGATTTAAAGCAGAGACCTCAGACCTTGGCAGTGGCCAAAGCAAAACATTACTTTTGGTTTACAGACTCCCTGTTCCATTTTGTCAGTGATCCTGGTTTTTGCCATTTGATGCCCACTTTGCTAAAATTTTAATTGCACCCAGGGCTCTGATCAACCTGCATTCACGAGATGACTATTGGGCTAACCCTTATGGTACGCAACTCACGCATTTGGCAGCCCAGCCTATCTTTGACGCATATGATAAGCCAGATCATCTTGCCTTGCATTGGCGTGATGGCGAGCATAATCAAAATATTGAAGATTGGGCAGCACTTTATGATTTTTGTGATTGGAAGTTCTACGGTAAAAAGCGTCAGTTAACCTACAATCAAAACCCGCATCCTCACTATCAATACGATTCAATTTTGAACCCCTACATGGAATACTTCAAGAATTTCGGGACCATCGAATAAATCCCGGGTGATTAGTTCTTACTAAAATCTTTTATCCGGTGAAAGGTGATGAAATTGGCATCATGATAATTGTTTGCGCCTCCCTGGCCATCGTCGTAGGCAGTTCGTGAAACTGCAATAATATCGGCCTTTTCAAACTGCCAATCAACATATTGAAAGGCATGTCTTTCTCTGTCTGGATGATGTAATACCACTTTTTCAACTGACCATTCCCGTAAATCCCTGCTACTAACTAAGGCCAGGGTATTTCGAATACTATTGGCCCGTATCTTCCCTCCCATATAAGATAAATCGGCAGGATGGATCCAATTGGTCAGCGACCAATATTTCTTGCTTTTTGGATGGTAGCGAATGGTAAATTTCTTGGTCCCTCCAGGGAGATCGATAAATCCTTTATCGGGATCAAAACTTGCCGATTTTCCTTTATTGTCAACGGCAACAATTGCAGATTTGGAATGCGTATTATCCGTGAATCCACATCTAAGGATATTCACTACATTGTTATCCGGGGTTACTACGGCATTTCCTTCCAACCAACTTCTGAATTTTCCACCATACCAATTTTCATCATAAGATACCTTTGCGGAGAGTGTCCAGCTATCAGAACGCATAAGATCGGCATCAACAGGCGCCGACATCATTAAAGCACGGAATTCCCTCCCTTTAGGTGCATCTTCCATGGCCCGCCAAATACGTCGATTGTGAATAACCACCGGGACCGGTGCGCAATGGTACCTCCCTTCCGCCAGTATACCGGAATCTTTATCGGTTGGTTTAGTCCATGATTTGCCCCGGTCGGTAGATTTCCGAATTACCACATTGCCAAAGGCCTCATAGACTCCCATCAAATAAAGTGCATTCCTGTGATAAAAAATGGTTGACCATCTTTGATGCTCGATCTCCGTCTGGAACTCCCAGGTGACTCCCCGGTCTTCAGACCGGTATATAGCGGTCTTATGGACCTTCCCTAAATCCCCGTTTTTGATGGAGGTAAAGTTTAAGGAAACTATATAATCCTGCTCCGGGGTGATCACAATGCTGGGAGCGCCAACAAATACCCCGGAGGAAGCCGGTGAGTGATGAACAACGGTTCCCGGAACCATAGGAAAACCGGCATCCAGGTTCTGGCTAAAAGCAAGGGAATGCACTAAAAATACTGCAAGTCCGCTAAAAACCTGGATGAATTGGTCAATTCGCATAAGCTATTTTTTTACCCTCATTTTACTTCAATTCATTCAATTACCGGACAATTTCTCCACTACCGATAAAAGGTTCTCCGCTACTATAAATCCCTTTGGATTTATCTGAATGAGGGAATAATTCCGGAGTAAAGGCAATAAAATAGCTTCTCCTTGGATTGTCGGTCTGGTTTGATCCGCTTTTATGAAGCAGGAAACTGGAAAAGGCCACCAGAGTGCCGGCAGGAACTTCCACCAAATCCCCCGGGTCTTTACCATTATAACCTACCATGGCATTTAATTTATCATCCCAAACATGTGTCATAAGATCTCGCGAAGGGGACCGTGAAAATGGCAGTACCGATATGGTTCCGTTTGAGTAACTCATATCATCCAGTGCAATCCAACACGTCAGGTAGGGTTTGTGTGGGGAAGCACCCCCTTGGATTGAGTAGCCGCTATCCTGGTGCCAGGCAAAGCTTGTGTCTTTATCTCTCATTTTAACCACAAACTGCTCGTTATGAATAAATGCGGTATCACCTATGGTCATTTTGCATACATCTGCAAATTTTTTGGTAAATACCATCGCTTCCAGGCTGGCATGTTTTTTCCAGACATTTGGAATAAAGTATTTCTTTCCATAAACATTTATGCGGTCTTCTTTGATTTGATTTTTGGTCATTTCTGCCTCTATATCGGAAATCTTTACGTCGCAAATTTTCCTAAGCAGGCTTAATTCCTTCTGGTCCAGGAAGTCAGGAATAATCATATAACCTTCTTTTGAAAAATTACCTGATTGTGATTCATCTATTTTCATATTACAAATACCTTTTAATACATGCTATAAATACTTAATCCTCGCACACTATAGACCTCTGTTGTATCCAGCTAAAAAAGTTACCGGGAAGTCTCCGGTGCTTTTCGTTAATGCACCCTGGAATATTCTGGCGTGTACTGATAGGCACTATGCATCATCTCCACCATTTTATTCGCCATTTTGGGATTAGATTTTGCCAAATTTTTGGTCTCACCGGGATCATTGTCCAAATCGTACAGCTCGATTTGCACCTGGTTGCGGTGGTGAATCATAATGCATTTATATTTTTCATATCTCAGCGCCTGTTTATACGTCTCTCTTACATGGCCATAATCCCAATACAGGTACGGGTGTTTTTCGGATAACTTCCCCATAAATTTTGGCAGCATGGAGATGCCATCGCTGGCAACCTGCCCAGGGTAGTTAACTATATCGGATATCGTGGGAAGCAAATCCCAGAAGGCGATCAGCTGGTCATTGCGCGTGGCTTTTGGAATAACGTTTTTCCACCTGGCAATAAATGGTATGCGAATACCCCCTTCGTACAAATCGCGTTTACCTCCCTTAAAAGACCCACTGCTATTGAAGAACGCTATCGGGGTTGGGATCCCGGTATAGGGGCCATTATCACTGGTGAAGATCACCAGTGTATTTTCCTCCAGTTGATTTTCCTGAAGGGCTAACAGGATAGCTCCCACATCTCGGTCCATCCTCGATATCATGGCAGCATAGTTCTTTGCAATCTGTGGCCAGGGCTTGTCAGTGTAGGGTTCGTCCGAAGGAACCAGGTAGTGATCCGGTGAATCTTTGGGGTAATCAGAGAAATGAGGAATGGTATAGGAAACAAATAGGAAGAAAGGCCGGTCTTTGTTTTTATCGATATACTCAATGGCTTTATCCGTAAACAAATCGTGGGTATAATATTTGTTTTCTCCTCCTCGATTGCCGGTCATTTTCCCAACCTGGTCCACGATTTTCATCTCCTGCAGCAGTACGAGTTTTTCATTCTCCCATAAGAAATCCGGGTAGTAGAAATGGGCCTGGTCCTGATTGTAGTGTCCGTACCAATAGTCAAATCCCTGTTGATTGGGAAGCCCCCAGGAGCCGGGGACGCCCAGCCCCCATTTACCTACGCCGCCCGTTTGATACCCCGCCTGCTTTAATAACTCTGCTACGGTAAAATCATCGGGACGCAGATAAACCCCATGTGGCAAATTATCCCTAATCCGATTGTGGCCGTTATGAAAACCTGTCATTAAGCTACTTCTGGAAGGAGCGCATACCGAGGAACCGGCATATGCCTGGGTAAAAAGCATTCCTTCTGCGGCTAATTGATCAATATGCGGGGTTTTGATCTTTTCCTGCCCATAGCATCCCAAATCGCCATATCCCAGATCATCGGCCATTATAAAAACAATATTGGGCCGGTTCGTTGGCACCTGGTCTTCAGCAAACCCCTGGTATAGATCTGCCTGAATCAAAAGTATACTTATCAGGAATACTAAACTGGCTACCATCTTAACTATTAAAAAATTGTGGCGGCGATATATCGATATTTATCGCCAGCATTGGCATGGTTATAATAGTATACCGCCACAACCTTACCATCGGGTCTTTGAACTGCCCTGACGTATCCAAGGTCCCAGGTTGCCCCGTCTTTCCCTCGCAACAATTCTGGTTGACTCCAGGTCAGGCCGTCATCAGAACTGT
>JAUIKU010000047.1 GCA_030430675.1 Bacteroidia bacterium
CATTCGGCAGGTTTAACGGTGGATCATTTTGACGCCGCTGCCGTTAGATCGCATTTGATGTACATCATCGATCGTCTGAAACCGGCTCTGGGTGATTTCCGAGACACCGCACTAAAAAGCTTCTATCTGGCCAGCTATGAAGCACGGGGTTTTGTGTGGACCTCCAGCATGGTTCCTGAATTCAAGAGGGTAAACGGATATGATATTACCAAACTCATTCCCGCACTGTTCGATGCGCAGCGCTTCTCCGCCAACACTACCGAAAATGTACAAAGGGATTTTAAAAAAACGCTGTCGGAGCTGATGATAAACAACCTGTATCGAAATGCCCGGGAAATTTGCAATCAGTATGGACTAAAGATCAATTGTGAAGCAGGGGGCCCGGGGTACCCGCTGTACAACGGACCGGCAGAGCCTCTGAAAGCCCTGGGTTCGCTGGATATTCCCCGCGGAGAATTCTGGATCAACCATTCAAGGTACTATATGGATGCCAATGGCCGTGACAGCATAGATATTTTGCGGGTGGTAAAGGAAGTGGCGGCAGCATCCCATATTTATGAAAAAGGGATCGTGGAAGAGGAAGCATTTACCTCCTTTCAGCATTGGCAGGAAGGGCCCTTTGATATGAAGCCCACCGGCGACCGGGCATTTTGTGAAGGCATGAACCGGGTGGTATTCCATGGGTTTAGCCACAATATTTCCGGTTCCGGGTTTCCCGGATACGTGTACCATGCCGGCACTCATTTCAATGACAAGCGGGCCTGGTGGCCCAAAGCCAAACCTTTTATCAAGTACCTGTCCCGATTATCATCGGTGTTTCAAAACACTGATTTTAAGGCCGATGTGCTTTGGTATTACGGAGATAAGGTCCCAAATTCCGCTACACCGAAAAATGCGCATTTTAGTGTGGGGCCTGGCTATGATTACGAAGTGATCAATACCGATATACTACTGAATAACCTGAGTGTAAAAGACGGACAACTTGTTTTGTCCAATGGTGCATCGTTTAGTTTACTGGCCCTGGAAAACGAAGAGACCATGAATCCGGACGTTTTAGACAAATTAGGGGAGTTATCAGACCAAGGTGCAGTCATTGTGGGTGAACCTGTAGGAAATGCAACAACACCGTTGGAAATGTTGAACAAGCTAAATGTGCCTGCTGATTTCGATTATGCTGACAAAGACTCGTTTTTGTTGGATTACATTCACTACAAAAAAAATGGCCTGGACTTTTATTTTGTGGTTAATACATCAGATGAATGGGTATCGCGCAATTGCAGTTTCCGGGTGGAGGGTAAAGTTCCGGAAATTTGGAACGCCGTATCCGGTAAAATCATTCCGGTTTCCATTTACCACCATGACGGTGCGTATACCACATTACCGCTGACATTGGCACCTTATGGTTCGCAGTTGATGGTATTCCGCCAAGGATCTTCCCAGCCGACATATAACCAAATTAACCCCGACGATCTGCATCCTCCGCTTTTGGAGTTCACTGAAAGGGGAATTCAGTTTTTAAATTCGGGCACTTTTGAACTGACCGGTCAGGGCCAGACCTATCATATCACCAATACCAGGCAGACCGAAGTTGTTGACGGCTCCTGGGAATTGTCCTTCCCTGAAAATTGGGGAGCCCCTGCCAGGATTGACTTACCCGGGTTAATGTCCTGGACTGAATCGGAGATTGAGGGTGTCAGGTATTTCTCTGGCAATGCCACCTATGAGAAAAAATTTCAGTTAGATATACCATCCGAAGCCGCTGACCAACAGAAGATATTGCTCAACTTAGGTGATTTGTCAAAAGTGGCAGAGGTGTGGCTCAACGGACAACATGTGGGGATAACCTGGTCAAAGCCCTATAGATTTGATATTACCAAACTCCTGAAGCCCGGAGAAAACCACCTGGTAATTGAAGTCGCCAATACCTGGTCAAACCGGTTGACAGGTGATGCCATCACCGGTGAAGATTTCACGAATAGCAACATAGAGAGCACCATCGTGCCCACAGAAGGCATATTACCTGGAGATCAAACCAGGGTTCCCTGGGCCGATGTTCCATTAATCGAATCCGGATTATTGGGACCGGTAACGGTTGAGACCTTTGTAGTTAAGGAACGGAAATTGTAACCATTTAGTCCAACTCAACCCCTTCCGACTGCATCATAGTGCCGCTACTAACCGGTACATGCTGTTGTAAATGCTCTGCTCTATCTATTGTTTTTTGGATTTCGTAAAGGTTTTGGGCGGCCATTCCTATGATCAGCAGTATGGTTCCGAAAATGGCGTAAGCAATAATATCTCGCGATAGTTTCATAGTCGTGGGTTTAACAAGTTCAATATTAGTACCTGCACCCACAGAAAGTAACCCGCCAGCTAAATCCACTCAAACTCACACCCACTCTCACACTCAAACTCACACTCACACTCAAACTCAAACTCAAACCTGCATCACCAATCCACCACCGATCCGTCATCCGGATCATAAGCGGTCTTATACTCTCTGGGTTCGCCCACCTCATCCATGAGTTTGTCCTCATCAATGGTAATTCCCAGTCCCGGACCGGTAGGTATTGGCCGATAGCCATCCTTGACCGGCGGCAGGGGTTCGGCCAGTAATTCGTGTTCCCGGTCACCCCGTTCCTGCACCATAAAATTGGGGATACAGGCAGCCACCTGCAAACTGGCCGCCAGTGAACAGGGGCCATTGGGATTGTGGGGCGCCAATGGTGCGTAATAGGCTTCTGCCATGCCGGCGATCAACCTCAGTTCTGTGATACCACCGGCGTAATTCACATCGGGTTGCAGGATCATAGCGGCGTTTTTCTCCAGGATTTCCCGGAAACCCCATTTGGTGAAAATGCGCTCCCCGGTGGCTATGGGGATGTGGGTCTTTTTAGCCAGTTCGGCCATTACATCTACATTCAATGCCTGGACGATCTCCTCGTAGAACCAGGGATTTAGCGGCTCCAGCGCTTTGATCAGTAAACTGGCGGTGGTGGGCTGCACCGCGCCGTGGAAGTCAAGACCAATATCCACACCCGGGTACTGTTGCTTCAAGGCCGCGAAACGCTCCACCACTTCTTCGATAAACATTCTGCCCTCAGTATATTTAAATGCCTGCCTGGTGGCCCTGGGTCCCACTTTCATGGCCTTGACTCCGGTTTCGTCATTAGGAGTCCCATAAACAAAGGCCTTATCCCTGGTGGGGCCACCCAGCAATTTGTAGACCGGCACTCCGTAACACTTTCCGGTAATGTCCCACAATGCCTGGTCAATCCCTGACAGGATAGCGGTCTTAATGGGTCCCCCCCGGTAGAAGGCACCCCGGTGTATGGCCTGCCAGTGATTCACCACCGGCCGGGGATCTTTTCCGATCAGGTAATCGCCTACCTCCAGGGCGCCGGCAGCACAGGCTTTGGCGTCGTCCTTAAGCATTTCCCCCCAACCGACAATTCCCGCATCCGTGGATATCTTCACAAAAACCCAGGAGTTCTTAAGCACAAAGGTTTCCAATTTTGTGACTTTTATATTATCCGAGGGATCGATGGGACCCGGATCGGGCTTCGTGGCGGCTATAGCGGCATCTGTGGAACTTATGCCCAGGCTGCCCGCAGCTACCGAAGCTGCGGCATACTGAACAAATTTTCTTCTTGATTTGGAAGTAGTATTGGTCATATTCTTTGTTGGTATTCGGCTTAATATACCCAATATCACATCGAATTTCCAATCCTTTGCTTCACTCAATAATTTCCACTAACTGTGCCTCTTCCACCAATTCACCCTCTTCAAATTTTTCTTCCTTTATTAAACCAACCCCGGGAGCATAGTATTTTAACTCGTAGACGCCCTCTTCAAAAGGATTGATATCCCTGGTTACCAGACAATCCTCATAGGTACCTAAGTCGATGGTAATGGTTTGGAAACCTTCCACCATGGCATAATCCTCGGCCTCGTCTTCCAGGTACTCCTGCATATACGACTCATTGGGCTGGGGGTTCCCGGGCAACCAATACCCCGGCAGCGCCTGGTCCACTCCCGCTTCCCAGGAACCTTCGTTATCGATAAAGGTACCGTCATCCTGGTAGTTGCGGGCCAGTTCGCCCATATACCACAGGTTTCCCTCATCATCCTGGGCCAGCCAGTCATCCGTATCCTCAATTATTATCTCATCCTGGGTCACCACATCTTTTTGAACCATACAGGTAATACCCATCACCTCTTTAGTTTCCAGCAGCCGCTCAATGGTGATCTCTTCCTCAGGCTCAGCTCCCACTTCCCCCGCCTGGTACAGATAAATCTTTCCTGCGGGTGGACCGTAATACAGGTTGGTAATTTGTGTTGGGTTGGAGAATTCCGCAGTACTTACCTCCGGTAAGGGTGCCGGTGTTTCCGGAGTAGCAGGGGGCATAGGCACAACGGGCTCGTCAGAAGAGCAAGCAATGGTCCCTGCTAATGCTAAAATTGCCATAGTCTTTTTCATATCCAGTATTTTTACAGGACAGAACGAACCAAATGAGAGGAGGAGTTGGTTTAGTGTGAATAAAAATACCCTGTACTGCCAATATTTGTGAGATGGGAAATGGATTGATCAGATCATTGCCAGATAAAAGGCGTTCTATTATCTTTAATATCTTTAACCTACATACTCATGAAAGCGCAGTTAACCTTCCTTATATGCTTCCTGGCACTAACCACTTCCGCTCAGCAATTCGGAACTCCAATTACTGAAGAACAGGCGCTGGAAGCTGTTGATGTTACCCCGGAAATGGCGGAAAAAGCCAATGAAAACATTAAGCTTAAAGGCACCGTACAGGAAGTTTGCCGGGTAAAGGGTTGCTGGATGACCATGGCTTTGGGTAATGGCCAAAACATGCGGGTTACATTTAAAGACTACGGTTTCTTCGTACCGACTGACAGTCACGGTAAAACCGCGGTGGTAGCAGGCGAACTTAAAACAGAAACCATCAGTATAGCTACACTAAAACATTTGGCGGAAGATGCCGGCAAATCCGAACAGGAAATCGCTGCTATCAACGAACCTAAAACCGAACTGGTGTTCGTGGCAGATGGTGTTTTGTTGCTTCAGTAGCTATTGCCTTCTTGAAAAAATATTATTATTTACTAATTGTTTTATATTTGTCAGCAATGTATACCTGGCACATATGAAGTCGGAAAATAAAATGCCAACATCATACAGACCATAATTGAGCACTAAACAACTATACCCATTATGAACGATTTATTAGAAACATTGACACAACAATACGGAGGTGAGCTAATTAACTCCGTAAGCCAACAAACCGGTGTGAATCGCGCCCAGGCGGGATCCCTGCTGGGGACTGCCTTACCAATTTTATTGGGCGCAATGGCCAAAAATGCCTCACAGGGTCAGGGTGCCCAGGATTTACACAAAGCACTGGAGAGGGATCACGATGGTAGTATCCTGGATAACCTCAGCGGTTTTCTGAGCCAAAATCCCGAAGCAGCAGGCGAAGGGATTCTCAAGCATGTACTGGGCAGCAGAAGACCGGTAGTGGAACAAAGTCTCAGCAAGCAAACCGGTATTGACGCAAACTCGGTAGCGGCAATCCTCAAGATCGCTGCCCCCATTGTGATGGGTTATCTGGGAAAGCAACAACGAAGGGGAGAATACCAGCCTTCCGATCTTACGGACTTGCTAAATAATAGTACTACCAGGTTCAGGAACCAGTCACCCCAGGCCGGCGGTCTGCTGGATCAACTACTGGACCGAGACGGTGATGGCGATATCAGTGACGATGTAACTCAAATTGGCGCCGATCTGTTGGGCAGATTTTTAAAATAATTCTTCAACTAAAACGAAATACAAACATGGGATTAATAGATTTTATAAAGAACGCCGGTGAAAAACTGTTCGGTGACGATGAACCAACTGCAGAGGAAAAAGCAGCAGAACGCCAGGCCAAAGAACAAAGAGCAGCCGAAGCCTTGGAACGACTGGTTAAGAAGATGAATATCCAGGTAGACAATCTGGATGTCAAGTTCCAGTCCGGGGTAGCAACCCTGTATGGACAGACCAGTGACCAGGCAACCGCGGAGAGAGCCGCTTTAACAGTGGGAAATATCCGGGGGGTAGCGCAGGTAGACAACCGGATTGAGGTTCTGAATCCGGAACCGGAGGCGGTATACTATACGGTAAAGTCAGGTGATTCTTTGTCCAAGATCGCCAAAGCGCAATATGGAGATGCTATGAAGTACCCCACTATTTTTGAAGCCAACCGGCCTATGTTACAAGATCCTGATAAAATATTTCCGGGGCAGGTTCTTAGGATTCCGGCCTTAAACTAACAGAAGGGGTACGTCTGAGCCTTACGGTTCGGGCGTACCTCATTCATTTACAATTCCGTTTTCTTCCATTTGCCCTTCCTGAACAGCCAAAGGGTAAAAATTCCCGCGCCGGTTTCTGAAAAGAACACTGCCCAGAATACTCCGGAGTGCTGCCAGTCCAGGGCGATAGCCAGCCAGTAGGATAGTGGGATCTGAATCAACCAGAAAAATACCAGGTTGATCTTGGTAGGGGTCCGGGTATCTCCGGAACCGTTAAACGCCTGTGTCGCCACCATCCACCAGCCATAGACAAAATAAGAATAGGCCAAAATTTGCAGCCACTCTCCCCCAATAGCTATCACATTGCTATTGCTGGTAAAAATAGCCATCAGGGATTCGTTGAAAAAATAATAAATCAGTGAGACCGTGATCAGGAATATCATATTGTAAACCCCGATTTTCCATACCGAAGACTCCGCCCGGTCCGGGAACCCGGCTCCCAGGTTCTGGCCTACCAGGGTAGCCGCCGCATTTGACAACCCCCAGGCTGGCATCAGGGTGAACATCATAATCCTCAATGCTATGGTAGACCCTGCCACCGCCTCACTACCTACGTCTGCCAGGATACGCATCAGAAATATCCAGGAAGTCATGGCTACGATCATCTGACCGATACCTCCCAGTGAGGTCCGCAGAATGTTCATAAGAATACTGGCTTCTACCTTAAGCTGGGACAGCCTGGCCTGAATGTGTTTACCTCCTTTGGCCAGCGTCCATAACTGAACCAATACCCCGATACCCCTGCCTATGGTAGTAGCTATAGCCGCTCCCTGAATGCCCATGGCGGGAATGGGGCCCCATCCCAGGATAAGCAGCGGATCGAGCACTATGTTGATGCCATTGGCAATCCATAATACCCGCATGGCAATGGCAGCATCTCCGGCACCCCGGAAGATGGCGTTGATAACAAATAACAGCACAATAATCCCACTTCCCCCCAGAAGCCACTGGGTATAGCGAAACCCGTGATCCAGTGCCCACTGGTCACCCCCCATCAAGGCCAGCAAATCCTTGGAAAAGAACAACCCGGCCGCCATAAAAGGCAATGAAATAATCAAAGCCAGGATTATTGATTGGATGGCAGACCTGCCTGCCATGTCTTTGTTTTTTTCTCCTATTCTCCGGGCCACCACCGCGGTAACCGCCATGGCCAGTCCCATGGCAATGGAATACAGCAGGAACAAATAGGTTTCAGTCAAACCTACTGTGGCCACCGCAGAAGAACCCAGTTTGCCAACGAAATAGATATCCACTACTGCGAATGTGGATTCCATGACCAACTCCAGTATCATGGGTACCGCCAGCAGGAATATGGCCCTCTTCAGACCAATTTTGGTATAGTCCGCATCGGTACCCCTGATGGCATCCTTGAGATCGGTCCACATGGAATGTCTGGCAGTAACCTGGTCGGTCACTACTGCTTCATTTTCTATCTCGGTGGTAGGTTGCCTCTCTGTCATGGTCGACTTTTCCGGGGCCGGAAGGTACCGATTTATGCGGTAAATTCCATTGCCCAATGATATCCGTAACGGAAATATCACCCGGCCGGTTTTGATTATCGGAAGTCAAATTTATTTTTTGTAAAGGTGTGACCTGGTCTGGTTTTTACGTCTAAGCAAGTGCAATAAAAAAATGAATATCGTTTAACAATAATTTGGGCCATTTAACACACATTAAAAATGATTACTACATTAGCTAAAAAACGGGTTATCAGGGACTTTGATAAACTTGAGCGCAGCTTTCAGAAACAGGTGCTGAAAAGCTTTCCCGAGGGTGTAGGTCGCGATGCCATAACCTATCTGACCATTCAGGGGAAAACGGTGAGAGCCATACCTTTCGAGACTGAAGACACCTATTATCTCCTCAGGCTTAATACCGCGGTACCGTCAATCCGAAAGCGGAAGGCGCCGGTCACCGAGGAATATTTGCCACTGGAGGATGATGATGTGAGAAACAGCAATACTTCTTCCACCGACGATGAAGAACCAATTGATTACGGTTCTGACTTTCAATCATATGAACAGGATGAAGATCCTGAATACTACGATTAACTCTTTCGAAAATCAGTCTTTTTCTGGTCGACTATCACCAGAATCGATTGCGCTCAGCAACCAGGTAAAGAATCCTGGGCTCTCACTGGTTGACCGGATAGAGTCGTACGAGGATATTATAAACCTGGAAGTGGGAGACACCTCTTTATCACGGGCCCGGAATATGGAACGTATGGCCGGCACCCGTCAGCTTTTTCTCAAATTTGAAGGGGGCAATCCCACCGGTACCCACAAAGACCGGATTGCCTTCGCCCAATGCCTGGATGCCATCAGACGGGGATATGATACGGTAACCCTGGCCACCTGTGGCAACTACGGGGTTTCCGTAGCACTGGCCGCCCAGCTGGCCGGTTTGAAGTGCATGATCTATATACCCAGGAATTACCACACTTCCAGGCTGCTTGAGATGGTAAAAATGGGGGCAGAAGTGATGTTCGAAGCAGACAATTATGAAGACTGCGTGGCTTTTTCCCGGAACAGTGCCTTGGAAAATTCGTGGTACGATGCCAACCCCGGTGGTTCAAACACGGCATTGCAGATCATGGCCTATGCCCAAATCGCTTACGAGATCTACGACCAATTACGCGATGCACCCAAAATGGTAGCCATGCCGGTCTCCAACGGCACCTTATTGGCCGGGGTTTTCAGGGGATTTTCCAGCTTGCACAAACGGGGCAAGATCTCTCGCATACCGGTAATGATAGCGGCATCTTCCACCCGGAAAAACCCCATAATTTATTCCTTCAATAAAGGGCTTGACCAATGCACCGAATTGATTCCCGGTAAGATCAAAGAAACTCATGTGAACGAGCCCCTGATCAACTGGCGCAGTTTTGATGGTGATGAGGCACTATATGCGTTGAAACAGTCAAAAGGCGTAGCATTTGATATCAGTGATAAAAAGATGCAACAAATGAGCAGTCATTTGAAAGATAAAGAAGGACTAAGTGTACTCCCCGCTGCCACAGTAGGTTTGATCGCACTATTGGAGTTAAACATGACCACTGCGCTGGAACCTGACCGCTATGTGGCTATACTGACAGGCAAGAAATAAATTCTCCCGGCACGGCTTAATTTGAGCGCCAAATTATATAACTTATTCCCTGCGGTAAGACCGCTAGATTTGGAAACTCAGATGGAATCACCATTTGTCAGTGACGAAAGCCTGGCTCACCAGTTTCAGACCACCGGTGACAAACAGGCTTTTTCCATTTTGGTATCCCGGCACAAGGATTCAATCCTAAGAAAATGCAAAGGGTATGTCAAAAACGAAGCTGCCGCGCAAGATCTGCGTCAGGAGGTATTGATAAAACTGTTCCTCAAAATGAACAGCTATCAAAATCAGGCTAAGTTCTCCACCTGGCTGTTCTCCATCATTCACAATACCTCCATAGATTATTTGCGAAAGAATAAACGGAGTGTGGAAAATGTGCTAATTGAAAAACTGAAGGACAAGCTGGTTGACCTGGTCGAAGACGAAGACGAGATTCCCGATGTTCTCAGCATTCAAATCCTGGAAGACCTGCTTGAACAGTTGTCTCCCCAGGACCGTACCCTGCTGGTGATGAAGTACCGAGAAGAGCACCAGATCAAGGATATCCAACAGTCCCTTGGTTTATCGGAAAGCGCTATAAAAATGAGACTAAAGAGGGCGCGCGAGCGGATTAACAAATTACACAAGAAATACAAGAACAGTCCAATCCGGTAACACAGATCGATCAGAAATTGTCGTAAACCTCGATATAGTGTTTATCCAGTTCCTCCGAATCTCCGTATTGTTGCCGTAGCCCGGCAAGCTTTTGCTTGAGATCTGTCACTACATCCTGGTATTCCAGGTGATCGTACACATTGCGGATCTCCAGCGAATCACTGCGGCGGTCATACAGTTCCCACTCATCTACATCGTAATAAAAATGGGTCAGCTTATAATCCCTGGTGACAATACCATAATGACGTTTGACCATGTGTACCGATGGGTATTCATAGTAATGATAGTACACCGCCTCCCGGGTCCAATCATCGTTATTACCGGCTAACAGGGGTACCAGGCTTTCTCCCTGCATGTCGTTTGGTGCTGCAATACCCGCTGCCTCCAGGAAAGTCTGGGCATAATCCAGGTTTTGTACCATCTGGTCGTTAACACTTCCAGGTGCTGTAACTCCCGGCCATTTAACTATAAGGGGGGTCTTGAACGATTCGTCGTAAATAAATCGCTTATCAAACCAACCGTGCTCCCCCAGATAGAATCCCTGATCTGAGGTATATACCACGATAGTATTATCAGAAAGCCCCGAAGCTTCCAGGTAATCCAGTACCCTGCCTATATTGTCATCTACCGAAGAGATACAGCCCAGGTAATCCTGCATATATCGCTGGTATTTCCAGATCATTTTTTCCCTGTCGGTCATGTTGGGCCAGTGCTCCAGAAAATAGTTATTGATCTTATCCAGGGTAGGCTGGTATTCCGCCCGCTGCTGCTCATTGGCCCTTCCATAAGGTCCGGTAAAACCTCCGGCACCGTCCGGAACATCGGGCAGTACTTCACCCATGGCTTCCAGAGTTTCCGGCCGTATTTTGCTGTCATGGGCATATTTCATGTGCTGTAACAGGTTCATTTCAGCGGTCTTGGCGGCAGTACCTCTGGTATCGTAATCGTCGAACAGCGTCTCTGGCAGCGGGAACTCCTTCTCGCTGAATTCAGCAAATTTATCGGGCCTGGGCCACCAGGGCCGGTGGGGCGCCTTATGCAGGTAAGCCAGCATAAAAGGTTTTTCGGGATCTCGTTTTTCCTGCAGCCAGCCCAGGGTAAGGTCGGTGATGATATCGGTAACGTAACCGGTAATAGTGGTATCGCCCTGAGGAGTGATAAATCTTGGATTGATATAATTTCCCTGTCCGGGCAGGATCATAAAATCATCAACACCTTTGGGATTGTTGCCAAAGTGAAGTTTGCCATACATGGCAGTTTGATACCCGGCCTGTTGAAACAACTGGGGAAAGGTAACCTGTGTGGTATCAAACGGCATGCGGTTATCTATTTTACCATTCAGGTGACTGTGTTTTCCAGTCAGGATCACCGCCCGCGACGGCGCACAAATGGAGTTGGTTACACAGGCATTGCTGAACAGCATGCCCTGCTGTGCCAGGCGGTCGATATTGGGCGTTTGAATCAGGTGATCGGAGTAGGCGCTGATGGCCTGATAGGCATGATCATCTGACATAATAAACAGAATATTGGGTCGGGACGGCACCTCTTCCTGCGGCTCAGGAGAAGCACAACCAAAAGAATAAAATATAGCCAGTACTAGTATGATTCTACTCATAGCTGAAAACAATAATGAGCCGGTAAGTTAAAATAAACTGTGACATGGACAATACCTTATGGATTCTGCTTTACCTGAATGCTCAAAAAAATGAGACATTCTGAAACATCCAAACCGGGGATTTCCTATCTTTCCGTGAACCCTGTTAACTTTTTAATACCATGAGAACCACTGTTTTGATCTTTTCTCTTTTTCTTTTCTTCGCCTGTTCTGAAAAGAAAAACCAGCAACCGGAGGAATCACCCGCTGTTGTAGAAGTACCGGCCACTCCGGAATTATCACAGGTATGGGCATCAGATACCCTGCTCAGTACTCCGGAATCTGTACTGTATGATAGTGAACGCCAGGTGCTCTACGTGGCGAATGTCAACTTAAACCCCTGGGAAAAGGACAACAACGGTTTCATATCGCGGCTGGATCTGCAGGGCAATATTACCGATCTGCATTGGGTGGACGGTCTGCACGGCCCCAAAGGTATGGGAGTTTTAGATGGATCCTTGTTCGTGGCGGATATTGATGAGGTGGTAGAAATTGATATAGCATCTGCTACCATAGTAAATCGTTACCCGGTACCCGGCACTCCTACACTTAACGATATTACCGTGGGCGGTGGCTCGGTGTTCGCATCGGGATCGGACAGCAATAAGGTGTTTGAATTAAAAGACGGCAATATAACCGAGATCATGAGTGAGGATTTTGGCCGGCCTAATGGCTTGTATTGGGAACCGGATCGACTGCTAATGCTTACCAGTAACAGCAGCATGTTGAAGTCGATTGACCTGGAGACCGGGGAAATTACCGACCTGGTAGGCGAACTGGGCCATGGCGACGGCATAGTACCAGTGGGTAATGGCGACTACCTGGCATCCAGCTGGCGGGGAGAGCTGTTTTATATTACCAGTGACTGGAATAGCATCCAATTGCTGGATACCCGGGAAGCGGAAATCAATGCAGCCGACATCGATTACATTATTGAAGAAAACCTGCTGCTGGTACCCACATTTTTTGACAACCGCGTTGTCGCATACCGGCTAGATCTTTGATCTAAACTTTAAGATCTAAGATCTTATTCCGGGTTTCCATTGTAGAGGGACCTGGTTTCCTCAAAGTCGTACAGGGTCAGTCTGCGGATTTCATAATAAGCCGTCCAGAAATCACGTAATGCCTGGATATAATCCCTCTTGGCCTGATCTTTATCCTGCAGGGCCAAATTAAGATCAGTAATGCTGATCTTGCCGATCAGGTAGCGATTTTTGGATATATCGTATTTTCGTTCCCCTATGTCGTCGGCTTTTTTGGAGACATCCAACCGCTGCCTGAGCACTTCAAACTGCCTTACCAAAGTAAGCACCTGTTGATCAAAATTGATCTCGTCCTGGGCCACTGAATAGGACACCAGTTTCTGGTTGGCCTCGGCGGTTTTCACAATGGATTTTTGTTTTCCCCAGTCCAAAATGGGTATGTCAAAACCGATCCTGACCTGTTGCTGGTCTTCCGCATCCTGGTAAACATCTCCCAGGTTATCACCCCGGTTGGACAATCCAAAGGTTGCAAACAGGTTGGCATTTAACCCATTGGTGCCCCTGGCTTCCGCTACATCCCTCTGCGCCTCCAGCAGCTGGCGTTTGAACGCCACCGCTTCCTGCCGGTTTCTCCTGGCTTCACCTAGGGCCACTGCTTCATCAATGGCAAATTCCGGAAAGACATCGGGGATGGCCAAAGAGAACACCTGCACGCCGGTCATTCCGATAAAAGTAGTGAGACGCAGACGAGCAGTTTCCAGGTCCAGGGAGGATTGTGCCACCTGCTGATTGGAGTTCAACAGGTTCAATTCCAGTTGCAGAAGTTCATTTTCTGCTATGTTACCCAACCCATACCGTCCCTGGCCAATTTTCAGTATGGTGTCGTTGCTGGCTACATTTTTACGGGAAATTTCCAGGGTTATCTGGGCCAGCAGCATTTCAAAAAAACGTTCGGTGGTCTCAATACTGATGAGCTCCATTTCCTCAACATAACTTTTCAGCGATTCCTCGTAACGCAGCGGTTCGATCATTTTATCCCATTTCAGTTGGTTGAACCCGAATAGTGGCTGGCTGATCCCTATGAAAAATGGGCTGCCGCTGAAACGGGTGACATCATTGTCAAAATCGTCAAAACGGTTGACCATGGAACTGGCAAACACTGTACCTCCGGTCAGGCCAATGTTCTGGGTTAGCGCCAGCCTAACATCCGAATTGTTTACCGCCACCGGCTGAAAAACCGTGGTGCCATCCGGTTGAGTTACCGGGGTAAAAGACCTGTTAAAATTGGGCAGCGTACCACTCAAGCCCAAACTGGGCAGGAAATCCGATTTATAGGTGCGATATCTCCAATAGCGATTCTCTTTCCTGGTTTCTGCCAATAATGAGGACTGAGAATGGTTTTTGGCCATGTCCACCGCCTGGGCCAGAGTCAATATCTGATCCTGGGCATGCAGACAAGAATTTCCGGCCAACACCAAGGCCAGCACCATAAATACTGTTGTGGATTTATTCATAACGTAAGGAAGCTATTGGGTCCTGTTCCGCAGCCCGGCGAGCCGGTGTGATACCAAAGATCAAACCCACGCTGGCAGCAACACCAAAGGACAATAGAATTGAGAATATGGAAACAATGGTGGGTATATCCGCCACCTCGGAAACTATAATAGCCAATACCCATCCCAGGAAAATACCAACCAGCCCTCCCGAGACACTAATCAGCATAGCCTCGAACAGGAACTGAAGTACAATATCACGCTGTTCGGCCCCTATTGCCAGTCGCAGGCCGATCTCTTTGATCCGCTCCATCACAGAAGCCAGCATAATATTCATGATACCAATGCCACCCACCAACAGAGATATTGCCGCTATCGCCCCCAGTACGATGTTGAAGATGCGTTTGGTTCTTTGCTGCTGCTTAAGCAACAACTCGGGGATCGTAATCTCGTAATCCACCACACCATAGTGCCTGCGTTCCAGCATTCTGGCCATAATCTCCGCGGTGGAGGCCAACTGGTCGGTTTCCGCCACTTGAATCACCAGGCGGTCCAGCTGATGGTAGTTGACCGGAACACTGGGCTCTTCCTCCTGGTTGTTCCTGTTGTTGCGGTTGGCTCTTTGAATAATAGCACTGGTTAAACGAGACCGGTTTTTGTAACGGATCAACATGGTGTTTATAGGGGTATATACGTCCATGTTGTAATCTCTGATACCCAGATTTTGCATGCTTTGGTCACTGATCAGACGTTGCTCCAGCACACCTATTATTTTTAGCCAGTGGGGGCCGCATTTTATTCTTTTACCGATGGGGTTTTCCTGGCTAAAAAACCGGGTTTGGATGTTCCTGCCGATGACACATACCGGATCTCCTCGCTCCAGTTGCCCGTGGCTGAAGTTACTGCCGGAAGCAAACTGGAAACTGGTCATATCGAAATAGGTGGAATCAACGCCCACCAGTTTGGCGGATCTCCGGGTACCCCCCTTGATCAGGAAAGTTTCCATGATGATCTCTGGACTTACCCGTTCGATTCCCGGAATGATTTCTACCATACTCCGGGAATCCTGCAGGGTTAGGCCCGGTGAAAACTGAGGTTCCCTGATAGCAAAGGATTGCTCGTCAAGCTCTTCTTCCACCTGTTCCACAATGGGAGTAATCACAATATTGTTGACACCCACTAATTTGATCTGCTCCAGGATCTCCTGCTGAGCTCCATTGCCAATGGCCAGCATGGCTATTACCGCGGCCACTCCGAATATGATCCCCAGGCCGGTAAGCAGGGACCGGATAATATTTGAAAGGATGGCCTCCAGAGCAATAAAGAAATTGGCGATTAACCTGGTATGCATAAGTATGAGGTTAAGGCCGGGCGGTTAGTACCGTAATATCCTTATCCTCTAAATCTGCGGGGTATGACAGCAATAACTGATCATCCTGATCCACACCCTCTACAATTACTATCTGGTTATCGTTGGAGGGCCCGGTGAGCACCTCTTGTTTGGTGTAACCCAGACGGTTCTTCTTGATGACATAGGTAATACTGTCTCCCTGGTTAAACAGGCTCTCCAGGGGTATAAACACAGCTTTTTCAATAACCTCTGCCACTATGTTGTTACTGGTGGTCATAGCTGGCCGCAATGTAGTATCTGAGTCATGTATTTCCACGGTTACCTCAAAGACCTTGGAGTCTGAATTGGGTTTTTGCTCACCCACATTAGCTACCCCGATCACCGTACCCTGAAGCTTCTTATCGGGAAAAGCATCTAACCCAATGTTCACATGCTGTCCGCTTTTAACCTTCCGAATATCTACTTCGTTCACGTATGTTTTTGAAACCATGGTTGTGAGATCCGGTAAAGTGGCCACTATGGGCTGCCAGGTATTGATTTGTGTTCCGGTAGTCTTTTTCTTTCCATTCCAGTCCCTGGCGTAGATCACCATGCCATCCTCCGGAGCCATTATTCTTAACTGATCCATCATCCTGTTCAGGAAATCCATGCGGTTCTGATCATCGGCCAGCTCTGCGGTAGCCTCCTGCATCTGGGCCACTGCCTTGTCATATTTCAACTGATAGTTACTCCTAGCCTGGTCCAAGGCTCTCTTTGCCTTTTCAAGATCAATATTGGCCTGTTTCACGGTGGCCGGTGGCTCATAGGTCGACTGATCCAGGACCAATTGTTTTTCCTCCACTGCATACTCCAGATTGATCAGTTCATCGCGGGCTGCCCGCAGTTCCAGCGCGGTATCAAGCTTTACCTGGGTGTACTCGGATAGACTTTCTTCCAGCTCGGTTTGACGGTTCTTGATCTTTTCGATCAGCTGCGAATTATCCAGAGTAGCAATATATTCTGATTTTTTCACCAACGAACCCTCCGGCACGATATCGTCTATATTGATTTGATATATTTGTATTGACCTCAATCCGGTAGGACCCAAAACGTCCACCGAACTTTTCGCTTCCAGTTCCCCGGTAGTAACAATGTCGATCTGGAAGGTACCGTACTGTGGTTTTACCACCAACTCGGTGTCAGGTCCACTAGCCCCAGTTCGAAAGAACAAATAAAAAAGTACCATAATCAACAGCACGGAGCCTGCAATAATCTTCCATTTCATAGTTTAGGTTTTAAATAGCCGGGCATTAAAATATAACGAATTTCATACATACATATTTCTATTAACGGTAAAAACCACCTGCACAGGGGTATTTCCTGAATATTTTGAGAACCTTTCGCTTTATGGTTCCGCCCTGGTGTAGGAAAATTTTGCTTCCCGTGAACTGTCCCCGGAACTCAGTACCACGTATACCTCCATGGTATTTTCTCCGGTTTTCCGATAGGTAAGCCCATCGAAGTAGATATTATCGCCATCGATCTTCACCAGTTTAAACGCAACGTGCCGGTCTTTTTCTTCCCAGCCCACGAAATCGTTGCCGAAATGCTTAAGCCGTAACGAGATGGTCCCATCGACTGCAACGAGCTCCATATACTCGGAGAACAGCAACTTTTCGTCTTTGATCAATCTGAAAATCCCCAACATACTTCCCCCCCTGGCGGAAGACCATACTTCTTCACAAAGGCCTCCTAACCCCTCTCCTACCCACTCTCCCTGTACCCAGGCCATTGACTCCAGGGAAGCCGGAGGACTGCCGGCACCGGTCTCAAGCTGCAGTGTATTATCAAACTGCCCCAGCAGGCCCAGTGAGAAGAAGTTCAGTAGTGCAATCTGTTTTAATGATTTATTCACCACGGTATTTTTTATTTCTGAAAAGGCAGACAGCCGACCAGGGTTTTGACCCCTGTTTTCCCTGTGATTCAGGCAGCATTGCCAATAATCGCATCCATAAGTTAACCCTTTTCAATGCGGCAGCTGTTTTTAAAAAGGAATGAACCTCCACCCTGGTCCATCCCAGGGGCTCAAAAAAATCCGGTCCTTCCCCGGGACCAAACTTAAAGGGTGCATTGGCCGCTTCCAGCTTATCGCCCAGCTTTCTATTCAGCCTCTTTATTAGTCCCGGAGATGCCAGGTCCATCATCCAGCCATAGAAACCGGAATAGCCCGACAGGTGATTGGCCAGTTCGGTTACCGCCTCGGGAGCGAGATAAATCAGCAATCCTTCGGTAATTACCAGTACTTTTTTTGACTGGTTGTTTACCTGTTGGAAAAGTTTATCCCTCTGGTCATAATTGGTCAGATCGGTACTGATCCGCTGCAACTGACAATTTGGTACTTCACCTCGCAATACATCCGTCTTATAATTTAGAAGTTCCGGCAGATCTACCTCGATCCAGGTGAGATCCCCGGGCAGTGACAAACGATAGGGTCTGGTATCCAGACCGGCTGCCAGGTACAATACCGTATCCACCCCATTGGTTACCTGCTGCTGTACAACACTGTCGATCAAATAGGTCCTTACCACAATCGGCCAGGATATTTCGTTTTTGCGGTCCATAAATTCCTTTATGGACTTCCCTCTGTGTTCCAGCAATTTAGCCGCCAATGGATCCTTGAACAAGGCATCGGAACGGGAGGTTTCTTCCGCCCGGTATTGTGCTACCCAGAAGGCAGTGTCTGAAAGATTTCGCAATTTTTGTTCGGGTGTTTCAGCCATGGCTCTTAATACAGTATACGGAATGACATTATTTGCAAACCAAATTCGTATAATTTAGATTCAAGAAGTTCCAGCTGGTATTCGGCGTTCGACGCTCCGAACAGACGCACGCCATCTCCCTGAATGAGAGGATTGAGCTTGATCTTTAGTACATCAATCTGCCGGTGGTCCAGTAACCAGCCGGCAAATTGACCCCCTCCGCAGAGGTATATATCCGTGCCCGGCTGTTCTCTGATTTTTGTTATTTCACCCAAATCGATTTTCTTGATGTGTAGTGAACTGTGCTGGTCTTTGAAGCTTAAGTTGTCCGAAAATATATAATGCTCCATGTGTGGGTAAGCCAGTTGCCCCGGTACCAGTCCGTAGTCGTACCCGAACTCATAGGTTTTCCGACCCATGATCACGGTGTCAAAACTCTGTAAATCAGATAAGTACTGATCTACACCATTTCCTTTTCCGGTAAAACCGCCTATACTCCCTTCAGGACCTGAAATGAAACCATCCAGGGAAGTGGCAACATAATAGACAATCTGGCGCATGATCTTTTTGTAATTACCCTATTAATTTAACTAAATTAGGTTCAGAATAAACCTTTTTAATCCTTTCCCGGTTAATTTATGATCCCAATGAAAAACCAATGGCTGGGACTATTCCTGCTTTGTGTTATTACTTTGGCTAACTGCCAACCAGCAGCAGAGACCGCTACCCGGAAAAGGCCAAACATCCTGTTCGCCATTAGCGACGATCAATCATTCCCCCATACCGGATTCGCCGGCTGTAACTGGGTTGAAACTCCCGCTTTCGATCTGGTAGCCAGTAAAGGCGTATTTTTCAAGAATTGCTATGCCGGTTCACCGGGTTGTGCCCCATCCCGCAGTGCATTGGTGACCGGACGCTATCATTGGCAAAACGAACAGGCCGGGCAACACGCAGCCGGCTGGCTCAAACAGTACGTGCCATTTGTGGATCTGATCCAAGCCAACGGGTATCATACAGGCTATACCGGAAAAGGGGTGGGTCCTTTTAAGTACGGAGAGGATCCATTACGAAGTGAAAATGCCGCCGGTAAGGCATACAATGAAATTAAATATCAAGCCGGCAGCGAGTCTGATGAACGATTTGCCAGCGACATAAGGGATGTGAATTACTTCGAGAACTTCAAGAGTTTCCTGGAGGAACGCACGGAGGATCAGCCGTTTTTTTTCTGGTATGGGGCATCAGAGCCTCATAGAAGTTATGAAAAAGATTCCTGGAAACGTCGCGGCAAAACACTGGATCAGGTTCAGGTACCAGCCTTTCTACCGGATAACGAGGTAATCCGGGGAGATCTTTTGGATTATGCGGTGGAGATCGAATGGTTTGATCTGCATTTAATGCGCATGATAAAACACCTGGAAAGCGCCGGAGAACTGGAAAATACCATCATCATTGTCACTGCCGATAATGGCATGCCTTTCCCCAGGGCCAAGGCCAATGGCTATGATTACGGTGTTCATGTGCCGATGGCGGTTTGTTACCCCAACGGATTTCCCGGAAGTCGGGTGGTGGATGATCCCGTTAGTTTCGTAGACCTGGCTCCCACCATCCTGGAACTCACCGAAACCAGCCGGGAGGGAATGCTGCCCATATCCGGTAAAAGCATTGTAAACCTGTTGCAGTCCGATAAAGAAGGGGTGATCGATCAATCAAAAGGATATGTGCTGGCAGGAAGGGAAAGACATTCCTCCTCCCGTTATCAAAACCTGGGATACCCCCAGCGCATCATGAGACGCGGTCCCTACTTGTATATTTGGAATATGAAACCCGATCGCTGGCCAGCAGGAGCCCCGCAGCGGCTGATTCCCGACAGGAACGATGGGGCAACCTTTCCCCTTTATGGCATAGACTCTACTGGCATTCACCATTCGGAATGGGCTTTTACGGACATAGATGCGGCCCCCACCAAATCATGGATAGTTGAACATTGGGACCAGGATCCCTATGTTCAATATTTTGAATGGGCAGTAGCCAGGCGTCCCGAATATGAGCTTTTTAATGTGGAGACCGACCCGGAATGCCTGCAGAACCTTGCTTATGACCGGGAGTACCGGGGCATTGTTGAACAGTTGGAAGCTATAATGATACACGAGTTGACACTCAGCAAAGATCCCAGGGTTGCGGGTCCCGATGAAGGTTTGTTCGATACCTATCCCCGGTACAGCCCCATGCGCGAATTTCCCCAACCCGATTGGGCCGAATAGATCAGTGCTGATGAAAAGCCGCTGAAATAAAACCCAATACTTCCGGCAGAGATTCTCTCCAATAGGACCAGGTGTGCCCCCCCTGCCGTACCCGGTATTCGTGAGGTATCTCCCGTTTTCTCATTTCAATATGCACCAGTGAATTGCCCTCGTAAAGGAAATCATCATCCCCACAGTCAATATACCAGCGAACTGCATCTTTCTGATCCTCCGGTATATTTTTCACCTGCTCCAGCACACTATATTGTTCGATGTATTCCTCCAGTTCTGCTTTGGTAGCATCTTCTCCTCTGCGCTTGATACTGTTTTGGACGTCTTCCAATTTTAATATTCTGGCACTGGCGCTCAGCGGACAGGCAGAAGAAAACAAATCCGGGCGATGTAATGCATAAATATAAGACCCACCACCTCCCATCGATAATCCAGCCACGGCGCGGTACCGCTTCTCACCTTTGATGCGGTAGGTGCTCTCCACGTGCGGCAATAATTCCTCGAAGAAAAAATCTTCGTATCTCCAGTCCCCGTTGGGGCTATTGAAATATCCCCGTCTGCCGGTATTGGCATCCGGCATCACAATGATCATGGGAGTGG
This sequence comes from Bacteroidia bacterium, assembly GCA_030430675.1. GTDB lineage: Bacteria > Bacteroidota > Bacteroidia > Cytophagales > Cyclobacteriaceae > SZUA-3. The sequence goes on from JAUIKU010000047.1 coordinate 21,197, forward strand.
CCTTACCCTGTTTTATTGCTTTATCAGCAATATGCAGTACCTCTCCAAACTGTATCCATCCGGTTTGGTCGTCCCCTGCACCATGCAACAGGTAGAGTACCGGATAACTTCGTTGCGAAGTCTCATAATCCGGTGGCAGGTATATGGCATACTTCCTCTCGCCGTCAAGGATCTTGCTGGTCATGGAAAGTTCATCAAATACTTTTCCCGTTTGCCCAACCGCAGACAGATTTAAAATCAAAACACTGGTTACCAATAGTATATACTTCATAGATTTTTTAATTGTGAAATGTCAAAGTGATTGAATAACTGAAAACAAACCCTGGTAACTCATGTAACTCATGAGTAACGCGAATGAAAATATAAGCAATAAAACTATATTCAGGGCCAGTGAATGCTTATGCTCACCCATAAGTGTCCGTTTGTTGCCAATGTAAATAAAGCAAAATACCGTTACCGGTAATACTAATGCTCCAAATGCCTGGGATATGATCATTATGGCTATGGGTTTGGCATTAAATATCGGTACTATAAGCCCCAGTGCAGATATCAGCAACACCATGAATCGGTAGTCCTTCCGCTTCATATCTGGTTTGCGGTTGTGGTAGTCATCCAGCATCCAGGGCAACAGGGTTACATTGGGAAACTGAGAAGATACTCCGGCAGCAATAATGCCAATGGCAAAAATGGCCACTGCCAAAGGACCTGCCAGTGGTTCCAACAACACCACCATTTCCGAAACATTGGTCAGTCCCACTCCTTGCTTGTGTAACGTCCCACTGGCTGCCGCCATAATGGAAGCGGATACCAGGAACATCATAAACCCGGAAAACAACGCATCCTTTCTTTGGGTCTTAAAGTCATCCATGGTCCAGTTGGCTTCTTTAACCAGGGTAGTTCGAAGGATAAATAACCCCGAAAATACCGTGGTGCCCACCATGGATGCAATCACCAGGAATGTATTCTCACCGGGTGGTGTTTCCGGGACGCCGGGCACCAATCCTTTAAGTATATCTGTGAGTGGTGGGGTAAATGCCAGAAAATTGATCAGAAAACAAATGGACATTATGGCCACCACCACCGCCAGTACAGTTTCGAAAAATTTGGTTCGGCCATCCAGGAACAGCAAGAATACCAGTACCACAAAAAAGAGGGCGAAATATATGGAGGGTATGCCTCCGGGGATTAACGTCTTTGACCATTCCGCACTGATATCGGCTATGATGCCCATTACTCCGATCACACTGCCACAGACATGCGCTGTCAGGGCTAAAATAAAAAAGATGCCCACTGCCGGGTGAATATGCTTCCGAAAGGCATGAATGGCGGTCTCGCCGGTTACCAGGGTGAATTTGCCGAATTGATCGATCAGCAAAAATGTGATGGCACAGGATAAAAACACGGTCCACAGCAGCGCCATGCCATAGTCGGCACCAGCCTTAGCCATGGCTGTAACACTACCGGTGCCAATAGTAAATCCAAAGAGAAAGATCCCCGGTAGTAAGGAGGTTAGCCGCTTTTTTAAACTCATAGAGAATGTGGACGGGGGAATAACTGCATATACTTATTCAGGTGTATCCTGCTTATTCTCTGGCGGAGGCAGTTTGAAAATAGTTGGTTGGGGATCCAGCGGCTTTAGCTCTCTTCCCGCTAATCCCGGGTGATCTGCGGAAATAAGGGTAGACCTGAAACCGAAGTAGGTAAAGGGCATTATATCATGGGGGCTGCCATTGGGTTTCCTGATTTCCCCGCGATATTGATTGAGGTATTCCCATACAATCTCTCCCTGTGGGGTAACTTCAAAAAAACGGGCCTTGGGACCTTCTGTAATAAATGTATTTCCATTTTCTGTGCGATGTGCTCCGGATACAAAGCTGGCCCAGAATGATAAAGTGTCATCGGCCATGTAATGCCAAACCGGCTCCGGAGGACCGAATGGTTGTCCTGCTTCAACCAGGTAATTTCCTTTGCTATCTTTGGGAAGCACCAGTTCTATTACCCGGGAGAAATTAACACTGTCATTCAGGGGAACATTGTTATTAAAAATAGTGAGGTTTCCCGCTCCGGGTTTACCTTCTTCTATCCAGCGCACATCGTGCTGATGAAAAAGTTGCTGATCCAGTGAATCCCCTCGCTGATAGTTTTGAGGGTTCCCCCACCGGTACAGGAAGTCGCCACCTTTCCCCCAGCGTCCACCGCTGTGCCCTGCTGCTTCTGCGGTAGAGGTACTGTGATCAATAATAAAGATCTCATTCAGAAAATAGCTGCTGATGGCAATCTGGTCCAGTTCCTCATTGTAGTTGATGGCATTGGTGTGATATATATCCGAGCCCCTGTTGTCCACGGTTTCATTCCTCCATACTCTGCCGGCGGCATGCAACACCTCCATACTGTCCTGGGAAATTGGTTCGGGAAAAGGTTGTCCTCTGTTGATGTCAAGCAATTCCGGGTGCATGGCCGGATCCCCGTAGTTGTCCTTGCTTTCGTCAAAATCCTGGATCAGGTGGTCCCAGAAGTGCCATTCCCACACAATTTCCCCACCATTCAACCCCTGGGGCTTGATCTCCACAATCTTGTCTGGCCATAGTCCCGCTTTGGGTGTTTTTTCCGGATCCCGGCCGGCCTGGATACTCTCCTCAGTGGTTTTCGCTTCCCAGGCAATTGCCAGCACATGACCATTAGGCATCACGGCCATGTCGTGATGATGGTGTTCGTGCTGATTGGCGTATTCAAAATCCCACAGGATGTCACCATCCCAGGAGATCTTCTGCAATCTGCCCGCTTCCCCACCACCTGCAAATACCGGAAAATCCAGATCGTAAGAGTTCTGAATTATGGACCCGTCATCCTGCAAATACGCTCCTGCCACCTCTCCATATACGGGGTCGCGATTCCTTCCTGTCCATTCATGCACCACCCGTCCTTCCCGGTCAACCAGGTACACAGAGCTGGAATTGGTAACGGCAAACATCACATATCCGGGCATAAGTCCCTCCGATGTTTTGGTTAACCCCCTGGGAATGTAGAGGCCGAACATGTTGCGGTCATCCGGTGCTGAGGAAGTGTTTTTTTTATCGAGTGTCTGGTGTTCCTGGCAATTTGGCAACAATGCCATTGTTAAAATGATTACCAGGCAATACTTGACGGCACCCATTGTGATCGGTATTTGGTTTGACACAAGCCCAAAAATTCAATCTAATATAGAATATTATCT
>JAUIKU010000296.1 GCA_030430675.1 Bacteroidia bacterium
TTATATCCAGGCCTTTGGGATGGGAATACCGGCCTCCCTGGGGATCGTGAAATACATCGAGTTCCAGATTTCTCAACCCCAGGTCGAGTTGCGCTTCCAGAGGAATATGGGCATAGGCCAGGCTTTGAGAGGGGGACTTTTTAAGTTGATGGACAATTTTCATATTTTTCGCATGTAATTCGAAAATATCATTTCAACTTTTTGTTAAGATTTTGAATGTAGGCATATACTTATTCGACGAGGTAGAAGTATTGGATTTTGCCGGTCCTTTCGAAGTGTTTTCTCTGGCAAAAAAAGACCAGAAGAAATTGTGCCAGGTGACCACTGTGGGGGCTTCCGGTGAAATGATCACTGCCAGGAACGGTTTGAAAGTTACCCCTGCCGTTAGTTTTGACAACCACCCCGATTTTGACATCCTGATCATACCAGGCGGTTACGGCGCCCGGGAGATCGAAATTCACAAGGAGCCGGTACTAAATTGGATCAGGGGTCAAAAAGAAAAAGTAGGCATTATGACTTCAGTTTGTACCGGATCTATCCTGCTGGCGCAATGTGGCATTCTGGACGGGCGCAAGGCCACCACCCATTGGATGCGCCTGGACCGGCTGCAGCGGGAGTATCCCAGGGTACAGGTGATCCGCGATCGGAAATTTGTGGATGACGGGGATGTGGTGACCTCAGCGGGAATTTCAGCGGGAATCGATATGTCTTTTTACCTTCTGGGCCGATTATTCGACCTGGAAACCGCTCAGGCGACTGCCAGGAGAATGGAATATGACCCAGTAGCGCATAGCACACATGGAGCGAAAAATTGACAACATAAAAAGCGTCCGGGAATTTCTGCTGCAACAGATTGCCGGACTGACAATAGCACAACTCAATCAAATCCCTCAGGGGTACAACAACAATATTATATGGAATTTGGCGCACCTCATTTCCGGACAGCAAGGGATATTTTACGGCAGGATGGGATTGCCAATTATAGTGGAAGAGCGGTACTATGCCCCCTACAGACCTGGTACCAAACCTCCGCATAATCTCGATGCCGATGAAGTAACAGTGATCAAGGAGCTGCTTATCAGTACTATCGAACAACTAAAGTTGGACTACCAGCAGGGTTTATTCGAAGGTTATCCTGCCTGGACCGCCTTGCCGTATGGTATAAGAATTACGGATGTCGGGGATGCAGTGGATTTCCTGACATTTCATGACGGACTGCATACGGGGTACATTATGGCGCAAAAGCGGTCATTAGGTTGAACATAAAAGCACATTCCTATTTCCGGAATCCCGATCAGGACCGGCAATATTTCCGTGATTGGGTGGCCAGGCTGGAGCAGACCAATGAGCGTACTTACCAAAGCCTTGAAATCCGGACCGAACTGGGTGTTACCCAGGTTATGATCTTATTTTGGAAAATACTATTATCCCAAACGTAGAATAAACCAATATCCCCATACAATGAAAAGAAGTCAATTCTTAACAGCAGCCTTCGGGTTTTCCATCCTGTCTGCCACCAAGCTGGAAGGTAGCCGTCTTTTGCAGACGGTTCAAGAACAGTCACCCCATTTTCGAATGACCCCGGGCATGCAAGAGGCCTATGAGGTTGGTCTGAAGATCCTGAAACCATCAAAAAAGCAGCTGGAACACGGGCTGGAACTGCACCAAAACGCACTGGTGTTTGACACCTATGGTTTTCAGCCTTACGCCGCGGTTGATGGTGATTTGATGGTAAAAGCCATTGAGGAGAAGGCATCGCTGCTGGAGCTGCACGACATGACCGAGAACATCAGGATGACCCGTTTTGTGGAAAATGAACGGGAGCGGAAGGAGTATGAAAATGCCTGGAAGGCTTCCGGTGTGACCTGCGTGTTTCAGAATGCCGGAGAGGAAGGCAACGCCATAGGTAAATTGCTCAAGCGGCTGGCACACTATACCTACACCACCGATATGATGCGTGATTTTGTATCAAAAGCGGTGGTGCCCGGTGACATTATCAAAGCAAAAGAAGCAGGAAAGCGCGTCTTGTACTTTAGCGGGAATGGGGTGCCCCTGCCGGGCGATTGGGTGTCGCAGGAGGAGGAAATGCGTTTTATTGAGGTGTTCTTTCAACTGGGCATTCGCATGATGCATCTTACCTATAACCGCCGAAATAAAATTGGCGATGGATGTGCCGAACCGTCAAATGCGGGTTTAAGTGAATTTGGCAAAGCAGTAGTGAAAGAAATGAACCGGGTAGGAGTGCTGGTGGATATCGCGCATTCTGGATGGCAAACCAGCCTGGAGGCCGCACAAATTTCAGAGCGACCAGTGGTGGCCAGTCATAGTACCGCCACATCGGTAAAAGAGCATATCAGGTCAAAGCCAGACCAGGTGATAAAAGCCATTGCCGATTCCGGGGGTTATATTGGAGTATGCTGCATACCCAGATTCTTAGGAGGGACCGGTGATATTGCCGCCATGATGGGGCACATTGACTACGTAGCTAAAAAATTCGGTGTTGACCATGTGGGTATTGGCACCGACAAAGCTTTCATGTCTCAATACCAGGAAGAGGAGAGCAGCAAAATACAACACCGGCCGGAAGGCAGGACGCGTTTTGAGGCGTTATGGCCGGAGGACCCCTTTGTTACCACACCGGAAATGGTTCAAAGTATGGCCTGGACCAACTGGCCCTTGTTCACGGTGGGACTGGTGCAACTGGGGTACTCAGATAACGATATTCAAAAAATCATCGGAGGCAATGCTATGCGCGTTACCCAGGCGGTTTTGGACTAAGTCCGGAGCGCCTAAAAAAGCTTTAGGCTTATGGTGGAAACTGAAGCCGTTGATCCGGTTCCTGCCGACCAATGGAAGTGTGGAAATTTGAGACAGCCCGTTACAGTGCGTTTAAATTCTCACGCCTGGTGAGGTAATGTTGCAAGTAGGTCCTCTTGGTTTGTTTATTCAGGAAAGACCTGGCAATGAGTGTTTCCACCCGCGGTTGTCTTGATAAAAACGGTTCCAATATCTTGTCTTTCCTATTAGGAGCAATACCCACCCGTTTTGCAAATTCCGTGAAGTCCTCCAATCCAACATGTCCATTTTTTTTCATTTCATCCGTTTCGAATTCATCTTTAAACAAGCCATCACTGAGCGCGAAATCTGTGTCCTCAACGTGTATCCGGGTATTGATTAGATCATAGGCCGGACTTAAGGTGTAATCTCGATTGGGGGTCTCCAAAATGGAAAAATTCTTTAGATGGGCATCACCGTTGGAGAACAGGTAGTTGAAGACGATGAGCTGGTACAGTTTTTCTATTTCTACCCTGTAGGCAGGAATATAGTGTACCACAAGCTCCGCCAATTTTTCATAGCTATAGCGGTATTTGAAATTAACGCCTGCATTCTCAGAGGTTTTACCGGCCAAGGTGGCAAAGTCCTCTTTGCCCCATCGGGTACCATCTTCCTTCACATCAAACCTTTTGGTAATGTAGGCCGGATCGCCATTTTTAAAAAATATCAATGCGTTTTCGGCGGTGGTAAGGCCATAAACCTGACTGGCGATCTGCATGGTCAGATGCTCATTGGCCGGTACCTGATCCACTTTTTTTAGATCCCTGGGGATGGGCTTTACTATGTAGGTTCCCCGCTCACCCTCTTCAGAAAGTCGCAGCTTGTTCTTATCCAATACCAGTGAGAGTTTTTCCTGGACACCTGAAATGGATATGCGCTTGCGGTTTTCTAAAAACGTTGCTTCATCCTCCTCACTGGTATGCGGGGCGTTATAGGGAAGAATATGACTGACCTTCTTGCCATGGAAAACCTTATTGAGACAGGTTCTGCTATAGGTAGTAAATCCCTCAGCTAATGTCCCAGGACAGTATTTGATTTCAGGTACGCTCATCTGGTGCAACGGGCCCGCCTGACCGGCCGGCAGGTTTTACGGTGACGGCCCCAATAGTGTCGTCGGTAGCGGTATTGACCAGGAGGCCGAAGTGGTCATTCTCATCAATTTTTAACAGCCGGCATTGCAACTGCCTGTTGACTCCTTCTGATAGCATGTTGAAGAAAAAAGGAAATAGATGGTCCGCCTTAAATTTACGATTAGTCTTGGGCAATGTAAGACTGATTGAGGGAAGGCTTTGATTGGAAAGCCAGGCATCAGTATAAGCAAACTCATAGCTTTGAGGATGGTATTGAATCAGGGTGCCTGCAAGAAGCCCGTTTCGATATACTTCTGCTTTGCGCATCTATTAGAGATTTGGTTGTTTGACCTCAAGTTTCAGCTCCATACCCAACACATC
>JAUIKU010000297.1 GCA_030430675.1 Bacteroidia bacterium
TCCTGATTCCTTACAAAGCTTGGGAAGTTTACCAAGAGATTGTTATAGTAAAAGTTGTTATTTATATCTTCCCCAGTCTCCTGTAGTAGAGAAGCAAAAAAATTAATAAATATCAAAAAGCTCTGGTACACCGGTCTAGGTGAGAAACCACCGGTATAAAATACCAGCAAAAAAGGATATAGTCCATCCGTTAGAACCTTGTCGACAATTGCAGAAACACTGTCGTTATGACTCTCATTGAAGTCTTGAAACTGTCTGTCTAAATTAGTAAGCGATTCGTAAAGTTCATTCAAATCGAATTCTTCCGATTTATATAAGTTATGCTTTTCTATTAAGGCGAAAAATTGCTCCAATATATGACCAAAGCCTAGTTCCTTAATTTGGGATTCCATACTGTTAGTGATTTATCGCTATTTAATATAGCGAAATAATCTGTCAGGATAAGTGATAAACATCGTAGGGTTTTGAGTTGTGTAAACTATGCGTAAACCACAAAACAAAAAAGCACCTACAAGTTAATGTAAGTGCTTGATTATCAAGAGCCCCCTGCCGGGATCGAACCAGCGACCTACTGATTACAAGTCAGTTGCTCTACCAGCTGAGCTAAGGAGGCGAATAAGCCAGATAGCATCAAACTATCCAAAGGCCAATTAGCTTGCAAATATAAGCTGGTGGGGGAGATTATGAAGAATTTTAGTAAAGAAAAGTTACCTGGTAGCGCTAATCATTAAGCACCATCACCAATAATCAAACTGATATCAGAAAGCTCATTCCCAATCTCATGAATTCCATAGGTTACAAAAAGGTGATACCGGCTTCCCAATCTCCCCAACCCCTTTAAAAAAAGAAAGCCCTGCTTCTCCAAGGCAGGGCTTAGTTTGACCATCAAACTAAACTATTCTGCCGCAAAGTAACCTGTTGATTTGATGCAATTCTGCAGGAACTCTGAGGCAAATTTGAAGTTTTGGTTCGACAGGTATCTTAAATCGCCTCTTCTTCGGTTTCTTTTAGATAGGTATTCAGGAACTCGCCAATTTTACCATACCCCTCGATCTCATTTTCTTTTTTCCTGAAGCCGTGTCCCTCGTCTTCAAATATGATATATTCCACCGGGACCCCATTGGCTTCCACGTTGGCTACGATTTCGTCGGATTCCACCTGCAGCACCCTGATATCGTTGGCGCCCTGCAATACCATCAGGGGCTTCACCACATTTTGGGCGTGAAACAGGGGGGAGATCTTATACAGCCGCACCGAGTCTTCCGTGTTGGGATTTCCCAGCTCTTTGTACAGGGCATCTTTAAAACTCTCCCAATGGGGCGGTATGGACCGCAAGGTCCTGATCCAGTTGGTGACCCCGAAAATATTGACCCCCACATCGAAGGCTTCCGGTTCAAAGGCCAGTGCCGCCATTACCATATACCCTCCATAGGAGCCGCCAATGATCCCAACCCTGTCCATATCGATTACCCCGGTCGACTCCAGGAAGTCCTTGCCGGCTATACAATCCTTCAAATCCTTGTCGCCGTGATTGAGATCATCCATGTGATGAAAGGTTTTGCCATACCCGGAACTGCCCCGGTTGTTGACCGCTAAAATGGCGTAGCCCTGGTTTACCAGGTACTGTATTAGCGCGAAATAGCTCAATCGTGATTGTCCCCCGGGGCCCCCGTGTACCCACACCAGACCCGGCACCTTGTTTGTTTCGCTGGCAATCTTTGGTTGATAATAAATTGCCGGGATTTCCAGTCCGTCGAAGGAGGCGTATCTTACTACTTTACCTTCTACCAGGTGGTCGGGATTGATCTCGGGATTTAAGGTATTGGTGAGCTTTTTCAGTTCCCCGCTTTCAAAATTGTACAGGTACATGTTGCTGGGAGATGTTGACGTGCCTACCATCAGTCTGGCCAGTTTCTCGCTCTTGGATATATTGACAGAGGAGATACTGCCTCCCTCAATTTCAGGAAGTTCCACCTCATTTCCGCTGTCTATTTCAAATATTCGCACCCTGGTGGTGCCGTCCTCATTGATCCCGATCACCCGGTAGCGCTCGTTCCAGGAGTGATAGCCGTACCAAACGTCCCAGGAGTCACTGTAAATGGTTTCAATAGCGCCGGATTCCAGGTCCAGCCTGGCCAGATAGGTGAATTCCTGGTCTTTATTGGTCAGATAGAACAGGTAACGATTGTCCAGGCTGAAAAACTGTGGGTTGTACTGTACATTGCCTTCGTGAATGCTGATGTCTTTCATATCACCGGTTTCCCGGTCGTACAAATACATTTTATCATCGGCATTGGTAATGGTTTTCACCAGGGCCAGGTATTGTTTGTTGGGTGATATATTTCTTACGTCCAGGCCGTCGTTATTTTGGTACAGGACCTGACCCACAGGAATCTCCTCTTCCATGGCTGAGATCTCCAATTCGTATATATCCATAAACCGGGCATCCCGCTGGTTGGAGGAGTAGAACATACTTTGCTGGTCACGGCTCCAGCCCCAGAATAGGTTTCTAACGGTGTCTTCCGGGGTCAGGCTTTTGGATATTCCATTGTTCATCATGTAGAGCTTGAACTGCTCGTTCCCCCCTTCATCGAACAGGTAGATGAACCGGTCGTCCTCCGGAAAGTAGGACACTCCAAAATAGGATTCTTCCTGGGAATCGGTAAGCGCCCGCGATTCCCCGCTTTCAATATCTAGTTCATAGGCGTTGTAAATTCCCGACTCATTGCTGTTGACCAGTAGTTTGGACTCATCAGCGGAGAAACTTCCTCCGCCAATATTAATGTTCTGATAGAATTGCTCGATGGTATAGCTTTCTATCTCCGGAGTTTCAGGTGCCTGATTGCAGGCATATAGCGCCAAAAGCACTACAGGGATGGCAAGTTTCATGGTACAATTTGGTTAGGTTAGCTATTGATTTACAATTTAACCACTAATTTCCTGACATAAAAAGGTCTCAATGAGCGGTGTTGACACAACTCAGTTTTTATACTAATAATTATCAGTTTTAGCCTTTTCACAAATTGGTTACTTGCATAATTGACGATATTGGTTGACCAGATGAGCACATTTTTTCCTTATTCTAACCTGCTAATTTGCCTGATGGTACTGTTATCCGGCTGCGCGGTAAAAGTCAACACGGTTTATGACGAGAAAGTAAATTTCAATGAATACCAGAGTTTCTGCTGGTTTGAGAACTGCGAATTTACCATCGATGGGCCGGCCTATCTGCAAAATGACAGCGCCACCATCGAAACCTTCAAACAGGCAATTACTGAAGAACTGGAGCGCAAGGGATATACCTACGATGTAAATAATCCTGACTTTTTACTTCACATGCACATAGTGGTGGAGGAACAGGAAGGCCTGTTGAGTTCCGCCTACGATTCCGGCGACCCGGAAATGTGGCAGGGGGCTTTTCCTTTTGAGGCCTGGGATCAACAGACCTATGTTTATCTGAAAGGTTCCCTAATTATCGATATTGCCGATGCCGAGGAATCGAAAATGATCTGGCGTTCCGATGCGGTGGAGTATTTTGATCTTACCTCCGATATCAGTCAGATCAGATTGCGAAAGGGTGTCAGAAAGGCCTTAAAAGATTTTCCCCCGGATTGATTATTCCATTTGCTGCAGGTAGTTGCGGTAGAAGGGCAAATGATTGTTGAGCATATCGACAGAAGCCTGACAGATCTTGGTGGCGCCTGATATGCCGTCAATGACCACATCGCCTTTGGCGGTTTGCTGATCATCCCAGGGTGTTAGTTCAAAGTTGTCCGGTGAAAAACTGACCATTGATCCAATGATTTGCTCTCGGAACTTATCAGTATTGCTGCCCAATCCGGCAACCATCGATCCCCGGGGAAACCGTATATCCAGAATATTTAGCGAATTCCTGTCCAGTAGAACATGGGCCCAGGCCTTTTTTTCTTTGACCAACAGTACCACGCGATCAGAACTTTTTAGCTCAAAAACCGGTAATTCGGTTAATGGTTTTCCTGCATGGTCAATTATCTGTAAATACCTGTCGATAGCCAGAGTGTCTGCTACCGGGGTTTTATTACCATTCTCTGCCACCAGGTAACAATCGAAACGACCGGCAAATTCGGCAGCTGATGAAAACAGGGAGTCGGCCATCTGCCCGATTTGCATCCTGACTTCCTGGTGATAATTCTGTTGCTCTTTTTTTGCAATGGGCGGTTCCGATACCACCGTGGAATTTTCCGACGGGCCGCAGGCCATTAATCCCGCCAGCCAGCAAATTAGTGTCCTTAAAGT
>JAUIKU010000048.1 GCA_030430675.1 Bacteroidia bacterium
CTAAATCTGGTAAATACAAGGTCCTGGTAGTCGATGATGACAAAGATATATTGGACTTATTGCAATATAACCTGGAAAAGGAAGGCTATAAGGTAGCAACTGTTTTTGATGCCCGGGAGGCGGTTCAAGTGACCGAGGCTTTTCACCCCGATCTGATCCTCCTGGATATCATGATGCCGCATCACGATGGTATTGACGTATGTAGACAGATTCGGGAAAAAGATAACTTACAGGATATCGCCATCCTGTTTTTAACTGCCAGGGTTGAGGAATATACGGAAGTGGCCGCGTTTGGAGCAGGAGGAGATGATTACATCATTAAACCAATTCGTCCCAGGGCACTCCTGATGCGTATTAAAGCCACCCTAGAGCGTAAATCCAAAGATGAAAGACCCAGCAGCAGAATTGAAGCAGGACCCCTGGTGATTGACAGACCGAGCTATTCAGTTCATCTCAACGGAGACATGCTTAAACTAGCCAGAAAGGAATTTGAATTGCTGTATTATCTGGCTGACAATCCCAACCAGGTGATCAACCGGGACAAGCTATTGGCAAAGATCTGGGGTACCGATGTTCAGGTATTACCCAGAACCGTTGATGTGCATATTCGCAAGATCCGCGAAAAAATTGGTATGGATTTTATTAAGACAATTAAGGGAGTGGGTTACAAATTCGAAGGAGAAGAATAGGCAGATGCCCTGCTAAACATCATGCTGCTCCCATTTGTGGAAGTTGATTACTTTGCCGGAACTGTCCAGATACATGGTAATGGCGCACCGTTCTTTTATTCCGTGAGTGTTTTTATGAATGAACTTGTGTGAAATGATGTATTTGTACGGAGGATAATTGACCTGTATTACTTGAGACCAATCCAGAGGTTCGTAGCTGTCTTTATTAACCAATATTTTCCTCAACCATTTCCTGGCCTGATCAACGGATTTATGGTCACGGTTATGTTTTATCCTGTTCATACCAAGCTGGAATACAGTCTTTTGGAATGCTATTCCACAAGTATTTAAACAAAAATAGCTTTCGAATTTATCCTGATAGTTAACCAATTATCAAGTTTGTATTATCATTCATAAGAATGCCCCGGATTTCCCCGGGGCATTCTGGAAATTAAGAATCCGTACATTTACTATGTCCATACCAAGGTACACCATTTCCTACTCCTCCAGATTACAATTACTTTATGTTTAGATAAAGTTTTCGTTGTGTGAGATTTGATCTCTAATAAACCGCCGCCACCAAAGGCCGCTATCTTTTATTACTCTTTTTTGATTCTTGTAATCATTATATACCAACCCGAATCTCGGGTAGAAACCCTCCGCCCATTCGAAATTGTCAATAAATGTCCAATAGAAGTAGCCATCTACCGGAATCCCCTGCCGGCGGGCTCTGAGCACTTGATTCAGAGTGTGCCGGATATAATCCACTCTGGACTGGTCCTGTACCTTGCCCTCACTCAGCCGGTCGTTCAGGGCCAAACCATTTTCTGTTATGATCAGCGATTTGATGTGGTATTGACCAAATTTCCTCAGCATATAATAAATGCTTTCAGGGTAAATTTCCCAGCCCATAGCGCTGACCGGTACATCTCTGTCGGCAGCTTTAATAAGATTGGCTTTAACAAAAGGCACCCAATAACTGTAGCGCGCAATTTCCCTGGTGTAGTTTTGTATGCCTACAAAATCAAAATCGAAGGGGAGGTTGGCTTCATCAGCAGGGTTCATATACTCCTCCAGCCTCTTTAACACCGGTAAATCTGCTACCGGGTAACCCAATCCCACAGCGGGCTCTACGAACAACCGGTTTAACAGGGTATCCAGTCTTATGGCCGCCTGCTTATCGCGCTCCCGGGAAGAGGCGGGCTCTATGTAAGAACAGGAAAAAGTAGTACCAATGGAGGCATCGGATAATTCGCTTCGCACCAACCGCCCCCCCAGACTTTGGCAAAGCGCAGCATGATGGATGGCCGGTAAAAAATTCTTCAGGCCTTTCATTCCAGGGGCATGTACCCCTAAAAAATGCCCCGCTCCGGTGAATACCATGGGCTCATTGAGGATCATCCAGTGCCTGACCCGGTCTCCAAAACTACGGGTACAAATTGACGTATACTCCTGGAACCAATCCAATATGTCGCGGTTGGTCCATCCGCCCTTCTTTTGCAGTGCAAGGGGCAGGTCCCAATGGTACAGGGTAATCCAGGGTTGTATTCCCAGCAGCAGACACCGGTCGATCACCCTGTTGTAAAAGTCAATGCCCGCTGCATTTACCATTTTTGTGCCCTGCGGCAGGATCCTGGCCCAACTAAGGCTGAAACGAAAGTTTCGAAACCCAAGATCTGCTAAAATCTCAAGGTCGGAGTTATAACGGTGATAGAAATCACAAGCCTGATCGCCATTCTGGTTTAGGTAAATACGACCTTTCTGATGAGTAAAGTGGTCCCAAATGGAGGGGCCTTTGCCATCTTCTTCGTGAGCACCCTCTATCTGGTAGGCAGCGGTTGACACTCCCCAGTGGAAGGTACTACCAAAATGCTCACTACTTGGTAAACTCATTTTCAGGAGAAGGCCAGACGACGGTAGTCTGACAAAGCCATGCGCTCGGGGCAGTGGCCATTTATAGAGTGCTTCAAATGATTACTGAGAATGGAATCAACTATTTGGGAGGTCCGGTCTGCATAGTTCACGTTAATATTTTGCTTTGAGGTCAGCCATTCCTCTATTTGTGGCAGGTATTTTTTCTTCAGTGATTTCAGAACTGGTATCCCCATAATCTCCAGAGCCGCGGCATTGCAGTGTTGCTCATACTGAGATTTCATTGGAATCACCATCAATTTTTTATGGAGGAACAGGGCTTCAGCGGGGGTTTCAAAGCCGGCCCCACACAAAACACCGCGGCTTTTTACCATACTGTTTATGAAACGCTGATTGTCCACCGGGTATATGCTAATGTTGTCGCGATGTAACTCCTGGTGGTTGTGTTTGGAAAAAACTTCCCATCTGGTTTGCCCCATTTTGGAAAGGACTTTTATAATTTTCTCATCCTTATAGGAGGGCAGATAAACGGTAATATGACCTTTGTCCTCCACCCGGGCAGATCGAATATTTTGTCGAATTACCGGGGTGAAATTTCCATTGCCCCAGGCTTTAAAATGGAAGCCATAGCGATAGGTAGTTGGTGCATAATATTGTAATACCCATTTGGCACCTCGATGCCACCGGTTTGGTTTGGGTGCAGAAGGATGGAGAACAGCGTTCTGATGGCTGAGACCTACTGATTTGATTCCTCGAATGATACAGGCCCAGGCCGAGATTGGTTCAAAGTCGGATATGATCAGGTGATAGTCATTGACCGGTAGGCCCCAAATATCCCGGCAGAGCTGGGTAAAGTTGCTGCGCTTCCAGGTTTCCCAGAAATCGATCCCTCCCTTTTTACCAAAAATATAGTCCAAAGCCGTTAAAACGGTATTTCACGGGATACGGAAGGCTTAGGTCCGCCTGAATTCCGCTAGTCAGCAAATCCACTTTCGCTTTTTCTTTAAGTAATGGAATAACGTCCAGTGCCCGGCTGATATGTCCGTTTCCGGTACCCTGTATGGCATAAAGTATCCTCATACTTTTAAAAGTTGAAATTCCTTCTGAAGTGCTAGAAACAGTTCACTATTGTCCAGTACCGGCTGGTAGTTATTTTGGGAAGAAAACTTCTTGGCGTGGCTATCCGCATGATAGGAATACAGATGCCACTGCCGGTCATAGTATTCCAGTGCAGTAAGATTTTCAACCCAGTCCCCCGAATTGAGATATGTCACAGATTCCTTGTTATGGGTTATCTTTCTTATTTCAGGATGATGAATATGTCCGCATACTACGTAGTCGAACCCATTGGAAATAGCGATTTCCGCAGTGGTACTTTCAAAGTCGTTGATAAATTTCACTGCCCCTTTTACACTGTTTTTAATTTTTTTTGACATTGAAACGGAATCTCTACCCAGATAGTTATAAATGTTGTTAACCGCCCTGTTTAGAAGTATCAGCAAGTCGTACCCTATTGCCCCCAGCTTTGCCAGCCACTTGGAATACTGCATGGTGATATCAAAAACATCACCGTGAAAAAACCAGGCGCGCTTCCCGTCCAGCTTAAGTACCAATTTATTTACCACCTTAAATGAGGCCATATGGAACCCTACAAACTTCCTCAGCATTTCATCGTGGTTACCAGTGATGTAGTATACCGGGATTCCCTGTACGATCCAATTGGTAATTTGCTTGACGATTTGCATGTGTGCCTTGGGCCAGTATCGCTTGCTGAATTGCCAGATATCGATAATATCCCCGTTGAGAATTACTTTTTTGGGTTTGATACTCTTCATATACTGAAGCAACTCCTTAGCGTGACAGCCGTAGGTTCCTAGATGCACATCTGAGATCACTACTACGTCTATCCTGCGCTTTTTTTGGCTCATAAACGCCTGGGAGTTTTCCTGGGAGGTTTTAACGATTTGAAAGGAGAGTAGAACGACCTGAACTTAAACAGGAACAGGCGAATAAGGATATCCTGAATATGAAAGGAAAGCAAGTTCACGGTCTTACTTAGATTTTAACAAAAATATAAAACCAATATGACCTGGAAATTACTGGTGTTTTAACTATTCATTAAAAAAGAAAGGGTGGTGTTAACAAAAAGCTAAGAAACTTCCATCGGATCTTCCGTCAGTATTCTGGAACAGCGTAGCCTGAAGGCGTTAACATAGGCGTTTTCACCTATTTGCTCTAAAACACAATGGGTGATGGCGATAATTTGATCATCGCTGAGGTCTTTTTTTAATATTCTAATATGCCTGTCAGTTACCAGCTCGGGATCTTCCAATAACAGGTTGGCATAGGCAAAGGCGGTGGCTTCTTTACCGAGAAAGTTCACATCGTCAAGAGAATATTCCTTCAGAATGTTAGAAATGTGTTCCTGAATTTGATAGATATTAGGTTGCACAGAACTTTGCTCTTTTTATTTTTTGGGGATTACAATTTAGTAAACAATTAGATAATCTAAAGAAAACTTTAAATTTTCAAACCTGCCTTGTAAAAGGTTTCAGGAAAAGTGCTATTTATGATGCTGAAATTTACATCCAACAATTCACCCTAATAATTAAACACCAGGTTGAATTCGAAACTTCTGCCCAGGTCATCTGCAAAATACCTGAGCCGGTTGAGATAATCCCTGTAGCGGGTGTTGCCAAGATTATTAATGCTAATTCTAGCATCCAAAGTATTACCATTGAACACCTTGAATTGAGCACCTGCCTGTAGATTTAACAATAGGTAAGCATCCGGAGGAGTGCTGATATCAAGTTCTTCATAAGAATCTGTCTCTGGAATAAAAACCAGGAAATTGTTGTTGGGGTACCGATTTTGCCTAAAGGTATAAATACCTTCCAGGGTAATTTTTAAAGACTTCCAGGATATACCATCAAAGCTGACACTGTTTACGAACTGAGGTGCCGGCATGTTGATAAGCGGTTGGTTTTCTTCGGTATCCTGTCCGTAGACATAGCTAATAATATGACTGCTTTGCCAATCATTGCTCCAATTGGCGGTGAGTTGTCCGTCTATCCCCCATAACAAAGCATCTCTCTGAAAATACTCCCATACCGGGAAGGCCCCTCTGATAGTATATTCCACACCCGTTGGCTCCAGGATAATAAAATCCTTGATCTTTTTAAAGTATGGGCCCAGATTCCAGTTCCAGTCTTTCTTTTTTTGTTCAAATGTCAACCCTAGTTTATGCCCGCTTTCCTGACCTATTCTCAGGTCTCCCAGCTCAATGCGGGCAGCACCATGGTGGAGCCCGTCACTGAATAACTCCGACGGGTTGGGGTTTCTCCGGGTAAAAGCATAGTTGAAACGGAGTTCGGTTTGTTGATCCACCAGCAAATTGGCACCCAGTGTATAAGCGACGTTGTGATAGTCAAACCTGGGATTGGTCAATAGCTGAGTGGGGTATTCTCTTACTATGATGTCCGCAAAATCATCCTGGTAGCCTCGTTCTTCCCACCGGGATTTGCGATAAAACTTCAATGCATCGATGTTCATAAAATCGTAGCGGATACCACCATCCAGGATCAAATTGTTGCCTGCCTGGTATACTCCGCTCAGGTAAGCGCCTATCTCGTATTTATCGTAATCGGGAATCAGCCTACGTATCCCTGTTTCGGGATTGGCGGTGTTCTTCTGATATCGGTATACCACACCAGTTTCCAGTGGCAGGTTATTTTCCTGGTTGAATCTAAGGTTGCCGCTAAAACTATGGGTGGTGAGCTTGAGATCTATAGAGGGTTTGTCTCGATCATCACCCACTCTTCGATCATACTCGAAACGGTGATTTTGCTGAAGATCATATTGCAATTCCCAGTCACCCAATGCTGTGTTACCATACCATCGAAACCGTGCAAGCTGATGGGAGACCTCCTGTCTGGGTAGCCCAATGTGATAAGAAAAATCTTCCACAATTTGTGGTTCACCGTTGTTAATAGCATCCACCAGGTCCCCAATACTTCCAACATGAGAAGCAGCAAGAATAGCCACGTCGGTGTCATACAGGGAATAATAACCATCAAACCCACCTTTTTCACTTTGACGTCCCATCATTACGGAGATCCCTTTCTCAAACAGTCCGGTATTGGTAAGTTGATAATCCGGAGCCCTGAAATCCCCGAACCTTTTAAGTGTTCCCTGAAGTTTGCCATACCAACCCGTTTTACCGCTCATGACCATCTCGGTGGTAATACTTCCACCCCAGCCGTTGGTGGCACCGGATAGTACCGTGCGACCGGTAAGTGTGTCCTTTGGTATTGAGGATGGCTCCACCAAAATCAGCCCGGCAACAGCGTCACCTCCATATCGCAGGGCTGAACCGCCCTTGATCAGGTCCACTTTGCCAGCACTGTTGATATCTATCATGGTACTATGCTCATCTCCCCACTCCATGTCCTGCATTCGGACCCCGTGGTTTACCGTGATGATCCGGGTGCCGTAAAGTCCCTGTATCACCGGCTTTACAATACTGTTTCCGGTCTTAAACGATGAAACGCCTGGTAGCTCGGCCAGTGCATCTCCTAACGTTCGACTGGAGTATTGTTGCAGGGTAGCTAGTCCAACGCTGGTTTCCTGATCGGAATTGGTGGAGGATTGTAAAGTCTGACCGGTAATGGTAATCTGTTGCAGTGCTTCCGGGTGGTGCTCCAGAAACAGGTTCAGGCTGGTATTTTTGTTAAGCTGTACAACCAGGGTATCGGGCTCACAACTTACGTGCCTTACTACCACTGTGTATTTCCCTTTACACAGGTTTTGTATACGGTATAAGCCGGAGCTATCTGCCACTGCTCCCTTTCCAGGCTCAATTAAGTACACGGTGGCATAGCTCAGGGAACTTTTATCGTGTTCATCCACTACGCTTCCACTCAAAGAAAGCCGGCAATCTTCCGTGGTTTGGGCCGGTAAAGTTGTCCAGACGAGGAATAATGCCTGTATAAATAAGATCTTTTTCACCTGAATAAGGTAATGTAATAGTATTGGGTGAGTGGAAGCATGACTGTTGGCCTTCCACATTGGTGTTTTATAATAGGGAAATTATACCTGCGGGGGTCCCCGGGCGGTGAAATTAACGAGGTCATTCAATGCCACCTCCAGAATAACCCTTGCGGATCTGTCCTGCAACCAAATTACCGACATAAACACCACCCCAGTTTGCTGAGTGGCAGTTAACTTGAAGTCGCACAGATCGCAATGATGATTGTCCGGATCCGCATGAAAGTGGTGTTTTGAAGTGCCGCAGTCTACCGAATCAGGGGCAGGGGTATTGAATTGGTGCGACGCTTGAAGTATTAAACCAACAGTAAAGAGGCATAATAGTAAAAGCGCTTTCAACCAAGACTTATCAGATGGTGAACCGGACATTTTCAATGACATGTAATCAGAACACTTTACAAAGGTAAAGAATTCCAGTGGCAATTGAGCTATTGCAGTATTGACCTCCCTTTTAGCAAATACATTCTTTAGAATGCTTCCGTAAAATCAAAATACACCCCGGTAGATTCCCGTCCGAAACCAAAGTCAATCCTTAGATTCATTCGGGGCTGTACTTCCAGTCTGTAACCGAAACCGAAATTTGGCAGCCAGTGATCCATGTTGTCAAATCCATCGAAAATCGAACCGCCACCCACCCAGGTGGTAAAGCCATGAGGACTCAATTCACCCAGTTTATTGCGGAACATGTGGCGGTATTCCGCGGTGAGATGCATACCATCAACATCGCGGTACTGCCCCTTAATATATCCCCGTAACTCACGGCTACCTCCCAGTCTGGTCATTTCTGCCCAGGGCACATTGCCAAAACCAAAACGACCCTTATACCTGAATGCCATGGTTCTGCCCTGACGATGTATCTGGCGGTAATGTCGTAAATCCAGCAGATAAATTTGGTAACTATTGTCACTGCCCAACCCGGGAGTATAAAAGGTGGCAGCAATATTGGCAAATACCCCTTCCCAGGCATTTACGACGATATCCCTGCTGTCATACTGTAAGGTTAGACCAACACCGGCATTAAAGTTATCCGGACCGTATTCCAGAAAATTGGGATCCTGAGCCATCACAGGGTTTACTTCTACCGCATTGGTACGGTTGAAGTCTACCAGCAAACCTCCGTACAGATCAGGTGCCAGCCGGAAAAGTACTTCTGGATTAAATGCCCAGCCCTGTCGTTCATATAGCGTGGTGCTGTCACCTTTGGGGGTTTCTTCAGCGCTTTGATATCCCACGCCAAAGTAGTCATCTTTGGCGTCACTGTAGGCGAGTAATATATTTATTCTCAGTTTGTCCTGATTCCAGAATGACTTCAACTTTGCACCCAGGCTGGTATTTCCCCTGGTGGTGGCCAGGAAGGTAATAGGAAGTGATGATCGTTGTATCAAGCTGTCTTCACGATTGGTTTTAAAAGTCAACAATCCTCCTACGGCAAACAATAATCCTGCATCTGGTGTGTAACCGGGGCCGATCATTGGACTTAAAAAAGGTAAACCAGCCTCAATTTGTTGCTCTTTGAGCTGTTTTCGTTTGGCCAGATGCCCTTTTAATCCATTTGATTGTGCGGTTAAGACACCGGTGTAGCAGAGCATCAGTAAGACACCTAAAATATATCCGCTCCAACCCATTTTATCATTCACGCTGATGATTCTTTATCTCCAGTAAACCAATATACGGTGTGTGTTCGACTCGGGGAATTTATCATTAGGACAATGTGCAGAATTTTATGATTTATTCTTATATATTTGATGCCTCATTAAAGCATTTTAACCACTAGAACTATGAAAACATTATTTAAACTGTCGCTGATCCTACTGATATTACCTGTTACACTTTCTGCTCAGTCCAACATGGAAGAGGTAGAGTATATTCAGTCCATTTTCGGCATGGAGAAAAAAGCCATTGTGTCGGATTTTATTTCCCTGGACGGAGCATCACAAGATGCTTTTTGGGCACTGTACGACCAGTACGAAGCCGAGAGAAAGGAGTTGGGTAAAAGTAGACTGGCTTTATTGAACGATTACGCCGAGAACTACGACAACATGTCGGATGATAAGATTAATGAATTAGCCAAAAGAGTTTCTCAGCAAGTGAAGAAAGATGAAGCGTTGAGATATAAGTATTTCAACAAACTTAAGAAGGCTGCTGGAGCTAAGGCCGCTGCTCAGTTTTACCAGATTGAAGGATATTTCGGTGCCGCCATCCGCATGAGCATATTAGAGAGCATACCGTTCATTGGTGAGTTGGATGACTAACAGCTAATTTACATATAGGTAGTTAACCGGCAGCAGAAGTCGGGTTGACTGGAGTTCCCCTAATGTGGGTTCATGTCTAAGATCCTTTTTCTTATATCCATTGTATCATGGGTGGCATTTGGCGACCTGAAGGGACAACAGGTCAAGGCCATCGATATTCAATTGCCACAGGTTTTGTTTACCGATCCGGAGCTGTTTGAAGAACAAAGGGAAGACGAAAGTTTATTGGCCAGGATCTCCGATCTCATCTACGCCACTCCTGCAGGTGAAGAGATCACCATTTGCGTATTTAAGTTTGGGGTGGAGGAAATTGCCAGGCAACTGATCGATGCCCAGCAGCGAGGTGTAAAGGTAAGATTGATCCTCAACAAGGGAGACACCAGCAAAGACACCAATAAAGAGGTAAAGGATCTGCTTAAAGATGAACTCCACGATTTTCATTATATCGAGAATGATATCAGTGACCATGGCATTCTGCACAATAAATTTATCCTGTTCTCAGGGATCGAAACTACCGAAGGTATCGTAAATAACATAGTGCTGCAAACCTCCTCCAATTTCCAGGAAAAGGGTGCCAGGAAATTACAGGACATGCTTATTATCTCAAACTGGCAGCTCTATTTTTGTTTTCTGGATTTCTGGCATGAGATCAGGGTTTTGGGACAGATCGACCAACTGGATCATTACGAATATTCCTCCTGCACTGATAAGGAAGGCAACCAGGCATTTTATTTTCCCAAACGACGCGACAAGCGGGAGTTCGGACAAGATGAGATACTGAAGGTTCTAAAAAATATCGAGGAACCAAAGCAGGCCCAGATCAGGTTCGCGCATGGAAAATGGGATGAAAATCGCGAAGAGATAGTTGAAGAGCTTTATCAGTTGCAAGAGCAGGGGGCCTTGGTGGAAGTGGTTACCAATTCGGATGTCGATAAGCAGATCCGGAAGGAACTGAGAGAGCTGGATCGACACATTTACTATTTGAATGATGATTTCAACATGCATACAAAGTTTTTCTTGCTACAGTACCAGCAGCAAAAACAAGTATGGACAGGATCACATAATTTAACTGAGCGTTCTCTGCGGGAGAATTTCGAGGTATTGCTCAAAGTGACCGATCACGATCTATATGATCAGTACCTACAGTATTTCAATGAGATAAAGGCATTGGCCGAATCCGAGTAGAGGTAATCATTGGCTGATAATGTCGGGTATTTATGGTTCGGGTTAAGCCCCAATGAGATGATTAAAAATTTCCGGCGCGCTCAGATTTATCTTAATTTTTCTGGTAAGTTTAAACCTTTTGGAAGTTGAAATTTCACTTGGGTCAAGTGGCCCGGTAATAAAAAAATATGAACATAACAGATAAACAAAACCACATTCAGACCGTTCTCCGGAGATTGGTTTATTTTCAACTGGTATTGTTGTTAGCAGTTTCCTGTCGGTCCACTGAATTGATGGGGTCATGGAAAAGAGAGGATATTACCCCACAGCACTATGCCGATGTTGGGATCGTACTGATGACTTCAAATATGTCTACCCGATCAATCGTGGAGGTTGATCTGGCCACAAATTTGGCTGAGCATGGTATTAAGGCCTCTCCAACTTTTGATATATTTCCATTCGCTGCCCAGCGTGAATTGTTTGAGGATACCGACCCGGAAGAGACTAAACAACATATCAGGGAGCGGATACGCAAGTTTGGGTTTGAAGCCATCCTGATCATCACCCTGCTCGATCAAGCTACCGAAACAAGGTACAACCAGGGATCCACATTTTCATTGGCGGTTCCTGCCTACCAGTACAACTATTACGGCTACTATCAGTATGCTTACGCTACCATATCCACACCGGGGTACTATACCACTAAAACCACTTATTTTCTGGAGTCCAATTTATATGATGTGGAAACTGAAGGACTGATTTGGACGGCTCAAACCAAAACCACCAGGGACGCCTCCTCCATACACAAGGATTCCGAGATATTTGCCGATATTATTACCCAGGAAATTGTAAAAAAGAAGGCTTTAATTCCATAAAATGAAACAGTATATCCGATTGATTGGTCTGACAGTTATAGTATTTGGTTCCTGCAACAAGCCGCAGGAAACTGTCACTACCGATCCTGAGCTTCAGCGGGAAAGTACAGTTGCCGTAGATATGGTAAAAGCTCCGGAAGGAGGCCCTCCCGGCATGGTGTGGATCCCGGCAGGACAATTTACCATGGGGGCATTGAATGGAGACGATCAGGCCAGAGAAGATGAAAGGCCTGCCCATCAGGTGCAGTTGGACGGTTTCTGGATGGATGCTACCGAGGTCACTAATAAGCAGTTTCGCGAATTTGTAGGGGCCACCGGTTATGTGACCACCGCCGAAGTACCACCCAAATGGGAAGATATGAAGAAGCAATTACCACCTGGCACCCCTAAACCACCTGATTCGGTATTTGTAGCGGCATCCATGGTTTTCACCCCGGTAGCCACCAACAATCTGTACGACTGGTCACAATGGTGGAGTTGGGTAAGTGGAGCAGACTGGAAACACCCGCAGGGTCCGGGAAGCTCTATTGAAGATAAAGAGAACCATCCGGTAGTTCAGGTCTCATGGGACGATGCCCAGGAATATTTGAAGTGGGCCGGTAAAAGGCTACCCACGGAAGCGGAGTGGGAATTTGCTGCCCGCGGTGGTTTGACGGATAAGCTCTACCCCTGGGGTGACAATAATAACATTACCGTTTGCGGTAACACCTGGCAGGGGAAGTTTCCCCAGCACAACACTCAGGAAGACGGTTTTTTTACCACGGCTCCCGTTAAATCATACCAGCCCAACGGTTATGGTTTATTTGATGTAGCAGGTAATGTTTGGGAGTGGACCGCGGATTGGTACAACGTCAACTACTACGCGGAATGTGCTGCGCGGGGTCTCATTAAGAATCCTGGCGGGGCCAGTCAACCCTATGATCCACGCCAACCCTATATGCCACAAAGGGTACAGCGGGGAGGTTCCTTCTTGTGTAACGATAGTTATTGCAGTAGTTACCGGGCCAGTGCCAGGATGCATTCAAGTCAGGATACCGGACAGGACCATGCCGGATTCAGGGGAGTAATGACCCAACAAATGTGGGAAGAACTGCAAGAAAGAACAGCAGATAATAAATAGCCAGCGGTAAATTTTTTATTTGACTCTGGATTAAAAATATCTTAGATTTCTCCTAGAAATAAAGCGTTAAAGGACGGGTTCGCTTTTCCTGCTAATCAAATTAAAAATCATGAAGTTTTTTTTGCCATTGATCGCACTGATTTACATTCTATCTGCTTGCGATCAGACTGCCAATCACGATGCCAGTATCGCAGTAGTAGATCAATATCTGCAAGCGGTGGATAACAACGACTATGAGCTGATGGAATCACTCTTAGCCGATCATTATGTAGGCCTGGGGCCATCAATAGACGATAGTACCAACAAAGAACTGGCATTGGCAAGCTGGAAATGGAATAGTGAGAATCTCTATGAAGATGTTCAATACGACAGGACCCAGACTTTTGCTTCTACCATTGAAGAGGGGCCCAATGCCGGTGAGTGGGCATATAACTGGGCACATGTTACTCTCACCTTTAAGGATGGCAGTGGTCCGGTAGAGTTGCTTATGAATGCGGTTTACAAGATTGAAGATGGTCAAATTGCCAGGTCCAGGACTTTTTACAATGAAGCTGAAGTTTGGGAACAGCTAGGATATAGAATTTTCCCGCCACTGGAAGTTCCCCAATCAGAATAAGTAAATTTTACCAGAAATATGAAGACTTTCTTATATCCCATCGCCATAGTCATAATCGCTATAGCTTTTTCCGTAGAAATCAGCGCACAGTCTGGTATTGCAGGTCCATTGAACATGTACGTGTTTCCTGCAAAAGGACAGGACCAGGATACCCAGGACAAGGATGAGTACGACTGCTACAAATGGGCGGTAGAGCAATCCGGTATTGATCCCATTAATCCACCCGATGTACAGGCAGATCCAAACGCTGGAACCGGAGCGGTGATAGGTACTTCTGCCAGGGGAGCTGCCGCGGGAGCTGCGGTAGGTGCTATCACCGGCAGTGCCGGAAAGGGTGCTGCCATAGGTGCCACTCTTGGTGCTTTCGGCGGGGCCAGACGCAGACGAGCCGCTGAGGTAGGAGCAGAGCAACAGGCTGCTCAACAGGAAGCGGCAATGATCGATAGCTTTAAAAAAGCATTCGCCGCCTGCCTGGAGGGTAAGGGATACACGGTAAAGTAACTGCCAAAAGGATACCTTACAGCAGATCATCCACCACTCGATTCATTTTTTGGACAGAGCTGAACATATAGCCCCATAACCTGCGATCCATTTCGGAGGAGAAATGATTTTCCCTGAATTGATCCATAATATTGGTAACGGCGTTTAGTTGAATTCGCAATTCCTGGAGGTTTTTAGTGGGTATTGCATTGAGCTTGCCAACTTCCTCTTCCAGTCTCTGTTCCAATTCTTTGAGTTCCGTGATATCTTCACTGGATGCAATTATTTTTGAAGGTTTACCATTTTTATCCCGTTCCAGGACTCTTTGATGCGTTCTTACCCAGACAATTCCTCCAAGTTTCGTCTTCATCCTGAAAATCCCTTCTACCATGGAATCGTCAACAGAGTTCAATAGTCTGTTGAAATTATTTTCAATTATAGGATAATCCTCCTCCACGATAATATCTTTATAGTAATTGGTGCTAAACTGCTGAAGCTCCTGATAACTATATCCCAGGATTTTTTCAGCTAAACCACTGGAAAATATTCTGTGATGTTTCACCAGATCATAAACAGAAAACTGTACCGGTGAGATATCAATGATGGCGTTCCAGATTTTAGGAGGGATTTGTTTCATACAAAATTTTGTTGATCTTCTATATGGGAAGATATTCAAGATATCTTTGTGAAAAGAAATTGTAGGATTAATTGTATATTAATCCATTCAACACTCAACTAAATTAATAATTTTTGATAACCATAAAACATCGTCAATTTATAGGCAGACTAGCATGCATTGGCATCATTGGTTTGCTTCTTTTGGTTTCATCTAACGGGGTAATGGCACAGGAAAGAGTACGAGCCGGGAAGGCATACCTGGCCGGAGATACCATCCTTGCTCCCATGTTTGGGATTGAAATGGTATTGCCGGAGCATTGGAACGGGTTTTTGACCCGGGATACCGAAGTGGTTACATTAAATGCCGACACTATCGGAGAAACCAACGTAATGATCTTCCCAACCGAAGAAGATCTTGAAAGTATCAAAGACCGATGGAATGGTAAGGTCACACTATCCCCGGGAGTTGATCTGCTGCCGGTGGAACCACCGGGAATTGTCCAGGGAAAATTGAAAACTGAATTTAATTTTTCCGGTAACGAAGACCGAATGGGTTATGCCATCGCACGATGTGGAGCATATGGGTTTTGCTATACCGCCTTCCTTATCGTCACCAAAACCAGGGGACATATTTACAAGGATGTATTGGATAAGTTGGCCAACTCCATCACTTTTTTCGAACCTACGCTTACGGAATATTATGGCGACTACAACTGGGAACAGGTGTTAAAGGGAAAATACATGGTGACTTATGAAGTAATTACCTACTCCGCCAAAAAGAATCATCTTTGGCTTTGTCCCGATGGTACGTTTCAAGCACGTATCAAAAGAAAGGGAGGGTTTAAAGGATCATCTGGAGGGTACAAGGGTAAGTTAAAAGGAACCTATCAGGTGCAGGGAGTAGGTGCAAAAGGTACCCTGATGTTGAACTTTGAAAAGCTTCCTCCCTTGGAACTGCCGCTGGAGGTAAAGGACGATGTGATATATATGAATGGGCTGCGATACTCTGTGGCTGAGGAGCATAATCAATGTAAATAGCGGCGGTGTCTCATTTAGTCATTGAATTTCATGGTACCAGGGGATCCGTTCCCGTTTGTGATCGTAATTTCCAGGAGTTTGGGGGCAACACCTCATGTATTTCCATATTCAATGAAGAAACCCAGCGCATCGGAATTCTCGATGCCGGTACCGGGATACGGGCACTGGGAAAGCGTATGCAGGCCGATCTAAGCCAGCAAAAAAGCATATTAATTACTTTTACTCATTTTCATTGGGACCATATCCAGGGGCTGCCGTTTTTCGAGCCGGCTTATGATCCGGAATTGGAAATCGATATTATGGTACTGGGGGTTAAGCAGAAGTTTAGCGGGTTACACGATATTTTTGCCACCCAGATGCAGGAGGAGTATTTTCCGGTTACTCTTGATAACATGGGTTGTCGATTTAATTTCCTGGAATACGCCGATTCAGCCGCCCGATACCGAAATGCCATGATACGTTCGGTAAAGCAGCACCATCCGGGAGGGTCTTATGGTTATCGTTTGGAGGCAAAAGGCAAAAGTTTCGTGGTATGTACAGACCTTGAACATCCCGGTGACATAGACCAAACCATTGTGGACTTTTGCAAAGGCGCCGATATTCTGGTTCATGATGCCCAGTTTACCTCAGAAGAGCTGCAACGGAAACGCGGTTGGGGGCATAGCAGTTATGAGCAGGCAATGGAAGTGGCTGAAAGAGCGGATGTAGGACAACTGATCATGACCCATCATGATCCGGACCACGATGATGATTTTCTAAAAAGAATGGAACGAGATTGCCAGAAGCGATTTAAAAATAGCTTACTGGCTAGAGAAGGGATGAAAATCCGGCTTTAAGTGGGGATTAGCGCAATCTCTGTTAAAATTCCAAAAATTCTTAATATTGCCCATTATTGAATAAGCCGTTACTTTAAACCACCGCTAAATTGGACGACGCACCACCAAAGCGACCTTTTAGAAAAAGGATAAAATACACCTTAATTTACTGGTTCACCCACAGTCTGATCAAACTGGCCAATGTATTTCCCAGAACTTGGGTCCTGCGTACTACCGGAGCACTGGCCGGACTGGCGTTTTATTTTTTCAAAGAGGCCCGCGAGATTACAATTAGAAACCTGTCCATGGTGTTTGAGGATGAAAAAACACCCGAACAAATAGCTGATTTGGCCAAACAGGTATTTGTCCACCTGGGTAAGAATGCCGGAGATATCATCCGGGCATTGCCCATCAACAGTATGGACAAGCTCGAAAGATTTGTCAGGATTGAAGGGGAAGAGCATTTGAAGGCAGCGGCAGCCAGGGGTAAGGGAGTAATTGCAGTTACGGCGCATTTGGGTGCTTTTGAATTCGTAGGATCCTATTTGGGGCTGGCAGGATATCGCCCGTTGATTATCGGGACTGCTCTGAAAGACGAACGCCTCAACAGCATGCTGGTCGAGCAGCGGGAAAACCGGGGAGCGGAAGCCATTGAGCGAGGGAAAGAAACTTTTAAATTAGTGAAAGCCCTGAAGTCAGGGAGGGTGGTAGCTATCCTGATAGATCAGGATACCAGGGTAAAGAGCAGGTTTGTAAACTTTATGGGTAAGCCGGCAGCTACTCCTATTGGAGGCACCCTAATGGCCCAGAGGACTGGAGCAGCGGTAGTTCCTATTTACATAACGCTGCAACCTGATCATAGTCAATTGTTGCGCATTCTGCCGGAAGTTGAAATTCTCAATACCGGAGATGAGGAAAATGATTTGATTGAAAATACCCAGAGGATATCCAATACCACCGAGCAGGCTATTTTAGCAAACCCGGAGCAATGGGTATGGATGCATGAAAGGTGGAAGACACAACCTGGGGAAGAAGCGCCAGCATAGCAGAGTACCTTCACTGCTTTGAAAATACCATTATTTCCGGTAGCTTAACTCAATAATTCCAATCCCGATGCAAATCGGCTAGACTAAAAACTAAAAGAATCATATCATATGAAGACAATTCTAAGCCTTTTGAGTGTGTTTGTATTTTTAACCTGTACCGCACAGAAACCGGAAGAGACCGAAGTATGGGAGCCGGTGCCCCAGATAGTTACCCCGGCTGCTGATATTCACCAACCACCTTCAGACGCCATTGTGTTATTTGATGGCTCTGATCTATCGAACTGGGTAGACCAGGATGGGGGAGCTGCTAAATGGAAAGTTGAAGATGGTGCCATGACGGTGGTAAAAGGGACCGGTGCAATTCGCACCAAGCAGGGATTTGGCAGTGTACAACTCCATATCGAATGGAGGTCGCCGTCGGAAGTGGTAGGAGAAGGTCAAGGCCGTGGGAATAGCGGGATATTCCTCCAGGATCGTTATGAGGTACAGGTTCTGGATTCCTATAACAACCGCACCTATAGCAATGGACAGGCTGCCAGTATCTACAAACAGCATATACCGCTGGCAAATGCTTGTCGCCCCCCCGGTGAATGGCAAACCTATGATATAATCTATACCGCCCCAATATTTGACGCCGCCGGTAAACTGGCCCGACATGCATATGTTACCGTAATACACAACGGGATACTGGTACAGAACCATGTGGCGTTGAGGGGACCAACTCAATATATTGGGCAGCCGGAGTATGAGGCACATGAAGACAAACTTCCCATTCAGTTACAAGATCACAACAATCCGGTTAGTTACAGGAACATCTGGATCAGGGAGCTCGATTAAGCAAAGAAGTCATGCAAACAATACTGGGAGCTGGGGGAGCCATTGGCGTTGAACTTGCCAGAGCACTGGCTTCCTACGGAGACCCGATTAGATTGGTCAGTAGAAATCCGTCCAGAGTAAATCCCCAGGACCAGCTGTTGGTGGCCGATTTGACGGATCCGGAAGCGGTTGATCTAGCAGTCGGTGGATCCGACATCGCCTATCTTACTGTGGGCTTACCCTATAATATCAAAATTTGGGAAACCACCTGGCCGGTAGTGGTGAAAAATGTGCTTAATGCATGCAAAAAGCACCAATGCAAACTGGTGTTTTTTGATAACATTTATATGTATCATCCCGATGCTGTGGGGCACATGACTGAGGAGAGCCCGGTTAGCCCGGTAACCAAAAAAGGAAAGGTTCGGGCCAAACTGGCAGATATGATCCTTACAGCCGCCAGGGAGGGCACGGTTGAGACGTTGATTGCCAGATCGGCGGATTTTTACGGACCTTCGATCAAAGAGGTGAGTCTACTGACCGAAACGGTATTCAAACCCCTAAGTGAAGGAAAAAAGGCCCAATGTCTTGGTAAAATGAATGTGAAACATTCCTTCACCTATACTCCGGATGCCGGGAGCGCTACTGCACTATTGGGTAATACCCCGGAGGCCTATGGACAGGTTTGGCATCTGCCTACTGCTTCCAACCCATTCACTATGAAAGAACTGGTTGAAATAGTTGCCGGGGAACTGGGTGTAGCACCAAAGTATCAATCAGCAAATAAGTTAATGGTCAGAATTATCGGTCTGTTTGTACCTATCATGAAGGAAATGGTGGAAATGATGTATCAGTATGACCGTGACTATATATTCATCAGCGAGAAATTTGAAAGGAATTTTGAGCTTAGGCCAACTTCATATGCGGATGGGATCCGGAAAATAATTCAGATAGACTATCTAAAACAATAATTGGTTTGGCGGTTGCAAATCCACCTCAGAACGGGTAACCAATGGCAATGTTATAAGTTGGTTTCCATATATTGATGTCTTTATTCCATCGTTCTCCTTTAGGCAGGTATGGTGTGCGCAGGGTGTATGCAAGATCCAGTCGTGCCACCACGAAATCAAAATCCCAGCGGAGGCCAACCCCGGAACTAACGGCCAGCTCACTGATAAATGTATCGAACTGGAAAGTGCCATCGGGCCTGTCGGGGTCATCGTTAAACAACCAGACATTTCCCACGTCCAGGAATAGGGCACTTTTAAAGTTGCCCGCCACTGTAAACCGGTATTCAAGGTTCCATTCCAGCATGATATCTCCTGTGAGATCGCGGAACCCTTCCGGAGGTACTTCGCTTCCCGGCCCTACTGACCTGGCAATAAACGATCTCAAACTATTGGTTCCACCGACATAGTATTGTTTAATGTACGGTAGAATTTCAGAGTTGCCATAGGGAACTCCAATGCCGCTGGCAAACCGGGTAACCAGACTACTATTGGTATTCAGTTGATAAGCATATCTAAAATCTAACCTGGTCCTGATATATTGTGAAAATGGCACACCGAATAGATTGTACTGTCCACTGCTGTCCTTGTTGGCGTTGAAGATCTCATAGGCTCCGTATAATAGGTTGCCCGCCAGGTCAACACCACCACGAAAATAGAAATCACTTCGACCTGATTGACGGGGATCATAGGTTAATTCGTACCCCGTACCCACAACAAACTGTTCTTCAAAACTGCGCCTGACTCCCGGGTTTTCTTCCAGATATTCGTTGAATTCATCGGATTTAGAGGATTCGGGAATTCGGGTGAATATGGTCTCTATCGGGTCCCAACTGTGGCTTAGTATATCATTCTTGCTCCAACGGTATCCGTAGTCAAAAAATATGGAATTCAGTCGATACAGGTCTAACCGGTTGAACAAGTTATAACCGGTAGATATCACGGTCTGAGGATATCGCCTCTCTTGCAGGGTGGGGATATGGGGCTTCAATTTGGGGATGACATAGTTCAACTCCAGTCCTAACTCGTAAGCAGGGTTGATTTTACCGTCGGCGATTTGCATCTCGAAACGTCCTCTGAGATTTATCTTCAATTGCTCGGCACTGCCGTTGACATTCCTGTTGGTATAGCTAAATATGGCACCTGGCCCAAAATAGTTAGTGGACCGAAATATGGTATTGAACTCCATAGTATAGGCATATTGTTTTCGTTTTGTCAGGTAGATCAGGGTATTGAGTTGGTCCTTTTCTTCTCCCTGAACGAACCTGATGGTAGCCGATTGAATTATTGGCAACCGGTTGAGATAACGCAGGGTATTTGAGTGATCCGTTTCCGCGTAGGGCTCACCGGGTTTCAGAAAGATGCCCCGGTGTATGGCTTTTGGTTCTAGATCATGTTTTGTAGAGAGGTAAATGAATGGATCTAAATTCAAAGTGTCAGGAGTATAATCAGTTAAACTATAATCATTGTGGGTATAGATGCGACCGATGGTATAGGCGGTTCGCGATTCCGGCGGGATTGACGGTTTTACCTTTAAACTGATATTAACGGTGTGATCTTCACTGACAGAATCTGCCTGTAAAAAAATAAACTCGGGATTAAAGTACAGATAACCATACTCCTTAAGAAAATCACTAATACGGCTCCTTTCAGCTTTGATGGTTTCTAACGAATAAAGATCTCCGGATTGAAGCAAGGTTTGGTCCTGGGAATTTCTGATCTTGGTGGCCAGGTCATCCGATCCGGTAGGAAACTTCACGGTGCCCAACCGGTAGGGCTGATTCATTTCAATGGTATAACGGTATTTGGCTTTTTTTCGTCCCACACGCACCGTATCAAAAGTCACCTGATTATGAAAGTATCCATTATGGTAGACCCTGTTGCTTAAAACCCTGCTCACCTGTTCTGGTTGAACCTGGGATAACAACACCGGTTCGGAAACTTTGCGTTTCCAAAATTTTTTATTTTTTGCTGAATCAGAAAGTGTATGGTACCGGGCGAGTGCTGGCCTCATCCATAAAAAACGTGTATTCGGTTTGGGTTGTATTTTAGCATCGGCCTGGTTGATGGCTCTTTGAGCTTTGGAGGAGCCCTCTATAAGTTTATACTCGTTGCCGACAAACAAGGGGTCGTCCTGGGAAATATCTTTAAGGCCGGTACAGCCAACTGCGATCAGAACGATCATTATCAAAAGCACTGATTGCATTTTCATCTATTGGAGGATTTTTCATTTTTATCAAAATCCCTGATGAAGATCAGAGAAATACCGGTGTTTCGGATTTCATGGTATATTATATCGTAAGTTTCGTTGTTGAAAAGTTTTATTTGTTTGTCTCCCGATTCTGTCAGATCGTATATGACCGTGATATCACCCCTGAAGTTATCACTACCGGCAGGGGCACCGGATTGGTCTGAGTTAATATCCACGCCTCCACCTACTTCAATGGATAGCCGGTCATCCATCATTCGTTTGGTCAGCCTAAAATCCATAGTTGTACGGGTTTGGCCCCCGCCACCGCTACTGGCGTAGTCGCTGTAGGATTGCATAGCAACATTAATATCCACACCCTTTACCAGCTGTCCGGCAAAGCGGTTAAGCTGGCTGGCCAGGATGCTGTTGACGCTATTGGACAGGGCAGTAGTAGCTATCAGGCTCTGGTCAAACTCACTGGTGCTGGACTCGGGGATAAAACCACCTAGCACCAGTAGACCAAACACCTGTTTATTAAGCTCCGATTCAAACTCAGGTTGTTTTAGACGGTCCAGTTTATTTGCCAAAACCGGATAACTCCTTTTATCCTGTTCGGGGAGGTCCAGGTCAAATGAGATTACCGGGGCATCCAGGGTTCCGGTAATTACTATCCCGACTTCATACGGCAGTGCTTTTCGATAGATTTCACGTTCGTTATCGGCTATCTCATGACCAATTAGACCTACAGAGGCGGAATTAATTTTATGAGTCGCCTTAAAGTTCAATACACCGGTATCGGGGTCACCGGTCCAGCGAATTGAAGAACCGGCCACTATGTCGAACCGTTTCTTGACCATGTCGTAAAATGACAGCTGGTAAAATCCCCGGGTAATGGTATAACTTCCCTCAAGAATAACATTTCCGCTACGATCAATATCCAGGTTCAGATCTGCTGCCCCGGAGGCCTCAATAAAATCGCCGGATCTCGCATCAACCATTACCTGTAATACCGCCTGTTCTTCCAGTTTGATTTCGGCCTGCAGATTAAATTCAGGGAATGCCGCGATCAACGAATCATAGAAGGTTTGGGTCTGGGTAATCTTCAGTGAGTCAGTGGCTTCATTAGGATCAATAAACTCCACAATCCCTTCGCTGGACAACAATTCCAAGTTGTCAGGTGGTAATACGTAGGTCAGGTTTGTGGTGTCTTTGACCGTTACTGAAGCCTCTATTTTTGTATCTCTCTCAGTCCCCGCTATTTTCAGATTGCTGCCAATTACCAGGTTTCCCTGAAGCTGATATTCTTCCTCCCTTGGATTGTTTACCAGCATATAGTTATCCGTTTCTATGGATAGATCATATTCAAAGTTTTGATAATCCTCTGTCTTCAAATCCCCATTTAACTTTAGCGCGTTTTGCAGAGGATCATAAACCGTAAAATCCCTTAACATCAATCCCGAGTTGTTCAGTGACAGGACCTCATCTTTTATGAAAAAACTGGATCGCGGTTTCAGGGTGGTGAGAGCTACGTCATGGAAAACTATTTCTCCCTGGAATTCCGGGGCGGTAAGTTTACCTGCAATGTCTACCCGCCCGCTTACTTTTCCCTCCATACTTTCCATGGTTTTAGCTACCAGGAAATCGAACATTTTCAGCTGATCGATATCCAGTGTCAACTTTGCCGCAACTTGCGCGTCTCCCAGGGTGTAATCACCGGTTAATCCAATGTTGTTGGTAATACTGTTGAAGTTTAGGCTGAAGGGGATATGGTCACCTTCGGTAACAGCCCGTGCAGTTACATTAACCGCAGGAGAGTCCTTGAAGGTGAGACTGTCAACCGTTGCCTGCAGATGTATCTTCTGATCAGCTTTGACAAAGGCCAGCAGTCCATCAAGTCTGCCGTGGTGAATGATGGCACTGTCAGCAGGGAGCAACAGATTCAACCTGGTGAGGTCCGCATTTTCAATAGTCAACTCAAACTCGTGGATATCTCCGTTAATATCCGCCCTCAGCTTTTCACCCGAAATCTCAAATCGATCAAATGATATGTTGTCCGAAGTTAGCAGCACCGGGCTTTGGCTGTTTACTGAGAGCTCCTGACCTAACCATTGCAGGCTGTCGAAATTTACTCTGAGTAAATCTTTTACAGGATGCACTTGGGCGGAAAATTTCAATAGTGCCACAGAGTCACTAATCAGAGAAAACCGAGAATACACCTGACCTGTATCCCGACTGTGTGCCATAAATGAGAGATCTCCTAAACTCAGCGAGTCAAGTGAAATATTTTCTATTGACAAATCAGCCAGTATCTTATCTCCAATGCGTTCGATATCGGTAACCAGGGTGTCAATAGCCAGCCCAAATCCCTGAAAGGAACCGGTATTAGCATGGATATTGAACA
>JAUIKU010000298.1 GCA_030430675.1 Bacteroidia bacterium
TTGTCCTGCCTTCTTTGCTGTTGATATTTGATAGCGGCAAGCGGTCCAAAGACAGTCACCCTTTGATAGAGCACTACGATGAATTCTATCACGAGGAAAGTGATGAAGAAATAGATATGGATCTGATCAGATTGGAAAGTAATGGTAGCCAGGGGCAAATAAAAAAAACTGTGGACTGACAAGTGGACAAAACAAGATACAAAGAATACAAAAGCATTGACCTGGGTCAGGTCGGTGAAGAGGTCCTGGCTTTCTGGCTAAAGAACCGGATTTTCGAAAGATCGGTGGAAGAAAGAGAGGGGGCCGAGACCTTTACTTTCTATGAAGGACCTCCCAGTGCCAATGGAACCCCGGGGATTCACCACGTCATGGCGCGCACCGTTAAGGATATATTTTGTCGCTACAAGACCATGAAAGGGTACCAGGTGAAGCGGAAGGGTGGTTGGGATACCCATGGACTACCTGTGGAGTTACAGGTGGAAAAAGAATTGGGTATTACCAAGGATGATATAGGTACCAAGATCAGTGTGGCGGATTACAATGAAAAATGCCGCAATGCAGTGATGAAATACAAGGATGACTGGGATCGGTTTACCCAAGAAATGGGCTACTGGGTAGATCTCGATAATCCCTACATTACGTTCGAGCGGTCGTATATGGAATCTGTTTGGTACCTGCTGAAAAGCTTTTATCAAAAAGGATTGTTATACAAAGGATATACCATACAGCCGTATTCCCCCGCTGCCGGTACCGGGCTGAGCTCACATGAACTCAACCAGCCGGGCTGTTACCGGATGGTGAAGGACACATCGATCGTAGCCCAGTTTCAGGTGGAACGCAATGAAAGGTCGGAGTTTCTGTATAAGTTCGACGACCAGGTTCCGGTTTATATTCTGGCCTGGACCACCACTCCCTGGACTTTGCCTGCCAATAGCGCTTTAGCGGTAGGTTCCAAGATACAGTATGTGCTGGTACGGACATTCAATCAGTATACCCATGAACCGGTGCAACTGGTGCTGGCCAAAGATCTGGTGTCCCGCTATTTCACGGCAACGGAAAACACCATAGAGGATTACCAGCCAGGAGATAAAGACATACCCTATTCCCTGATACAGGAATTTAGCGGCAAAGACCTGATTGGAATCGATTACCAACAGCTTATGCCATATGTGCCTTTGGACAAACCGGCATTTACCGTGGTACCGGGTGATTTTGTAACCACGGAGGAGGGTACCGGTATTGTTCACTTATCCAAGACATTTGGGGCGGATGATTATCGAACCTGTGAGCAATATGGTATTCCAGGGGTATTGGTGAAGGATTCAGAAGGAAAGGAAGTACCTATTGTGGATAAGAAGGGACGATTTGTGGATGAGATAACGGACTTCGCCGGTATGTATGTAAAGAATTACCAGGACGAGGATGAGTCGGATCCTAACTACCGCTCCACCGATGTATTGATTTCTATCAAACTCAAGGAAGAGAACAAGGCCTTCAAAGTAGAAAAATACGAACACTCCTATCCCCATTGCTGGAGGACCGACAAACCCGTCCTCTACTATCCCCTGGACAGTTGGTTTATTAAAACCACTGCTTTTAAGGACAGACTGGTGGAGCTAAACCAAAAGATCAACTGGAAGCCCGCTTCTACCGGCACCGGACGATTCGGTAACTGGCTGGAAAATTTGGTGGACTGGAACCTGAGCCGTTCAAGGTTCTGGGGTACTCCCTTACCTATATGGAAAACGGAAGACAGTAAAGAAGAGCGATGTATCGGTTCTTTTCAGGAGCTAAAGGAGGCGGTGGAAGTATCCGTGGCCAAAGGATTTATGGATAATCCTCTGCCGGAAGATTTTGACCTGCACAGACCTTATGTGGATGAGGTTGTGTTGGTAAGTACCAATGGTGAAAGAATGTTCAGAGAGCCGGATCTCATTGATGTCTGGTTTGATTCCGGGGCCATGCCGTATGCACAATGGCATTATCCCTTCCAAAACGAAGGAACTTTCGAAACGGCATTTCCTGCAGATTATATTGCCGAAGGGGTGGATCAGACCCGGGGCTGGTTCTTTACCCTGCATGCTATTGCCGGTATGTTGTTCGATTCGGTGGCATTCAAAAACGTGATTGCCCACGGACTGGTATTGGATAAGAATGGCAATAAGATGTCCAAGCGCCTGGGCAATGCGGTGGACCCGTTCGATACCATGAATAGTCTTGGAGCAGATGCCACTCGGTGGTATATGATAGGAAACGCCAATCCCTGGGATAACCTTAAATTTGACATTGCCGGTGTGGAAGAGGTTAAAAGGCGATTCTTTGGCACCTTACAGAATACTTATGCCTTTTTTGCACTGTATGCAAATATTGATGGCTTTCAATACCAGGAGGATGAGGCAGCCCCGGAACACCTGAAGGAGAGTGATCACTGGATCATCTCTCGATTAAACAGCTTGATAAAGGATGTCGATGCGTCGTTTGAAGAGTATGAGCCAACCAGGGCGGTGAGAGCCATTCAGGATTTTGTGATCGACGATCTTAGTAATTGGTATGTAAGGCTGAACCGCAAGCGTTTCTGGGATCCCGCATCCCTGGAAACCAAGGCCAGTCTCGACAAGGTTGCCGCCTACCAGACCTTGTACAAGTGTCTGAAAGTGGTGGCCAAACTATCGGCCTCGGTAGCTCCTTTTTACGCCGACCTGCTGTATCGTGACTTGAACACCGTCAGTGGCAGGGAAAGCCATGATTCTGTCCACCTGAGTCTGTTTCCGGAAGTTGAGGAGTCAAATATTAATCTTGATCTAGAGGCCAAAATGCGACTGGCCCAACAAATCAGCTCCCTGGTGCACAGTTTGCGTAAAAAACACCGCATAAAGGTCCGACAACCTCTCACTAAAATATTGATTCCCATACTACGAGAAAGTACTAAACATCAGATACAGGCGGTGGAAGAGCTGATCAAGTGGGAAGTAAATGTGAAGGAAATAGAATATGTAGATGACACTTCGGGTATCCTGGTGAAGAAGGCCAAGCCCAATTTCCGGAAGTTGGGTCAGCTGTATGGGCCGCTGATGAAAGAACTCGGTCAGAAAATCCGGAACTTTCATCATGATGAAATTCAGGTATTGGAACAGGGCAGTCAATTGGAAGTACATGTGGGAGACCAAACGGTTTACCTGACAGAGGAAGATGTGGAAATCGTCTCAGAGGACATTCCGGGATGGTCCGTTGCCAATGAAGGTGCCATTACCGTGGCCCTGGATATTACCATCACCGAAGATCTGAAACAGGAGGGCATTGCCCGTGATGTAGTGAACCGGGTACAGAACCTGCGCAAAGAAATGGGATTGAATGTGCAGGACAAGATCAACATCGTAATAGAGAAGAACAATAACCTGGTTAATAGGGCGTTGGAGTCGAATCAGGAATACATTTGCAAGGAGACACAGGCACTGTCACTGGAAATAGCAGAAGAGTTAACCGATGGGAAACTCCTGGAAATGGACGACATAAAGTTGAAGGTAAAGATCGGGGTCTGAAATTGATGGAGCATCTTAGGTATTATATAATCAGCCTGTTTATCGTACTGATCGATCAGATCTCCAAGTTACTGGTACATCTGAACATGGAACTGGGAGAAGAAATCCCGGTGCTGGGAGACTGGTTTAAATTACATTATGTCATAAACCCGGGCATTGCCTTCGGCATTGAATTCGACTTTATTTACGGCAAGCTTTTACTTACTGTTTTCCGTATTCTGGCAGCAGCGGGAATCGCTTTTTATATTTACTATTTGTCAAAGCGACAGGCGCATCGCATGTTACTTCTTTCCCTGTCGTTAATTTTAGCTGGAGCTACAGGTAATGTGATTGACAGTACTTTCTACGGTGTGATTCTTGATAATGCTCCCTTCAATGCCATTTCTCCCTGGTTCCACGGACAGGTAATCGATATGCTGTATTTTCCTCTGTATAACGGTACTTTTCCGGAGTGGGTACCGGTTTGGGGAGATCAATCCTTTCAATTTTTTAGACCTGTATTCAATTTAGCGGATGCCAGTATTTTTATGGGGGTCACTTTTATACTAGTTTTGCAGAAAAAATTTGCCCTGTCCGAATCGTCAACTACAGGGGAAGCACTTGCTTAAATTAAAACTAATTGAAATACGCCAAATACTTTTTGCTCTCGGTACTGATGATTCTCATAGACCAGGTGGTCAAACTGGCGGTCCATGAAAATATGGTTTTAAA
>JAUIKU010000299.1 GCA_030430675.1 Bacteroidia bacterium
AATCCGCTGATAACTGTGCTGCCCGGATAGGGTGAATTAACCGTTGCTGCCGGATCCGAAGCAACCTGACCAGTCAACTGCCTTGACAACCCCATTAAAATAACCAGCAGTATGCCCGGTGCTGCTCCCCATGGAGAAATGGTTCTTAAAGCTTTTCTCATAAAATTATAGTTTTACCGCTCTGCCAAAACTATTTGCCTCACATCCGGTTTTACGGAATTTAGCACATAAGCCCCCAAGTCGTCTTTATGTATTTCGAGCTCCAGTGGCTCTTCCTGATGGGAGTCATTTCTGGCAACTACCGTATTCCAT
Organism: Bacteroidia bacterium; assembly: GCA_030430675.1. GTDB lineage: Bacteria > Bacteroidota > Bacteroidia > Cytophagales > Cyclobacteriaceae > SZUA-3. The sequence goes on from JAUIKU010000299.1 coordinate 313, forward strand.
TTCTGCGGCACATAAGTTTTCAGGGTGAGCGGGACATCATAAATTTCGGGATCGAGCTTAGTTGAAAGATCGATTTCAATAGTGTTGCCGGTAACCGTGCTGGTTACTTCCGTACTTTTTCTCTCTCTCAGGTATTTGGTCACATCGGCAAAAGTAGCCACCCACAAAGCGTCGTCCCTGTCCTTGATGTAACTGAAGTACTCCTGCAGTTCGGCCCCGGTTTTGGGTTCCCAGCCTATACCCTCTACCCCGTGAAAAACCAGCACCAGCCAAATATTATCATGTGCCATACTGGTGTCTACCCAGGATTTCATTAACTCCATGCCGGTATCCGTATGCGGGCCTCTTTGCCACTGGACGTATTCTTTATCTGAGTCACCAGGATGCCGGTCGTTGGCCCTGTTCAGTTCATCAAGATAGGGTTCGGGCATCCGGTTTCGCAGTGCCGGATACACTTTCATGGCATATTCCATTACCCTGGGGTTTTCTGTGCCAAAAGGGCACTCTATGGAAAAAGTGTACCTCTCACCCAGAAATTTTCGGATATCGGACTGGCTTTGTTCTAACTCATATAGCAGGTTAACTTCATCCAGTGCCGCCAGCCGGGAGTGGGTAATGGAATGACTGGCAATTTCATGGCCTTCCATGGTGTATTCCCGGTACTGTTCCCAGGTAGTGGTATCTTCGGGATTATTGTCAAATATCACATTATCCACTTGGTATAAATCACTGGTTCTTACCAGGTTGAAGGCGCTGTCAATAACTGCGTAAGCTTCTTCGGTTTTACCCTCCTCAAAAAGTGAACCGGCAGTTACATTGTATTCTATACCATTGTTTAGACCGGTGTAGGCGATCAGTGAAGCCCTTTCAAAAAAGTTATCCGCATTGGTTTTAACCGAGGCAGTCTCTTTGATTATTTCATGCTGAGGTCTTCCTACAAACTTACCTTTGGCCGATCCCTCCACTTTGCCGGTAACGATATAAAAGGTTCCCGGCAGGCCCAGGCTGTTCATAATGGGCCTGGCCACCGTAAACTGATTAATCACACCATCGTCGTAGGTAATGGATACTGCCGATCTTTTATTTCCCTGCCAGTTGGTTATAGCGGTGTGACCAATATCCTGATCCGTTTGGCCAACACAGCTAACCATAATCAAAACAGCCCAAAGCATTGTGATTCTGTTCATTACTGCAATATAATAGATGTTTAATAGTAATTTCTGGATAATTAAATTTGGCTGTTTTCCCGGAAAACTTTACATATCAAGGCAGCTAATTGTATCTTGAGCAGTTCGGTACCCTAATTTAAGATTAACACACTCAAAACACGGTTTATCCATGCTGACCATACCGCCCCTGTTCATCAAAATCACGTTTCTGGCCTGGGTTGGCCTATTTACCCAACTATCCCACAAAATACCTGAAATGGTAAGGGATGAAGTAATACGGGAAACACCGGATGACATGGTTTATGATGTGCATAAACTCACCGGGCCGCTGGCCATTGATGCCGACTGGGATAAGGCCCAGTGGCAACAGATCAAGGCCGCTGAAATCACCAATTATGTGGGTGAACTTCCTGCTTTCAGGCCCAAGACAGAATTTAAAATGATGTATGACAGTGAAAATGTATACGTCATTTTCCGGGTACAGGACCGCTACGTGCGCAGTGTGGTACAGGAGTACAATGGCAGTGTTTCCAGGGATTCCTGTGTGGAATTCTTCTTTGCTCCGGATTCCGAATACCCTTTGAGGTATTTTAACCTGGAGATCAATGCCGGTGGCACCCCGCTGATATTTTATATTGTGCATCCATGGTCTGACTACACCAAACTCGAGGCAGATGATATTGATCAAATTGAAATTGCCCACTCCCTGCCGGAAACAGTGGACCCTGAAATTACCGAGCCTACCACCTGGACCATCGAATACCGGATACCACTGGCTATGCTTGAGAAGTTCGCCAACGTAACCCTGCCCAAACCCGGTACCGTCTGGAAAGCCAATTTCTACAAAACCGGCAGTAAAACCTCTAACCCTCACTGGGTTACCTGGTCGCCAGTAGACCGGAAGAATTTTCATTTACCCCAGTTTTTTGGCACCATAAAATTCCGGTAACAGAATCACCGGGGAAACTATCATCCATCTTCCTGGTTTTCTTTGTCCTGTGATCATGAAATATATCAAGACTTTATTAAATTGATGTTCCCATTGGTTTACCTGGTTCAACTCCAAACACAGACCTGGAAATCAGGATATGAAAGCGGTGGATTAACCGGGCCTCTGCCCTCAAAAAAGTCTGTTATTGAATAAAATAATCGTTTATAGAATACTGCTGGGGGTAGCCACCTTATGTTTGCTGGTGGCACTGGTTATGGCGATCAGCGGAAATCTGAGCCAGGCCGGACCTTTTCTGATCGCCTTTTTTGTGCTGCTGGCCGTTGGCGTAAAGGGGTTCCCTCTGGTAAGCGGGTTGACCTTTACCATTTCTATTCTGGCCGTGGTAGTCACTGCCTTGTATTATCCCGATTATTTCATCGAATACCGGGGATTTGAACTGGCCACGCTGATCATGCCCCTGATCCAGATCATCATGTTCGGCATGGGCTGTTCCATGGGTGTCAAAGACTTTGTGGAACTGGCCAGGGCGCCCAAATCCGTATTTGTGGGAGTGGCCGGACAATTTGTCATTATGCCCTTCCTGGGCCTGGCCCTGGCCAGCTTCAGTAACTTCTCCCCGGAAATATCTGCAGGCATCATCCTGCTGGGTTGTGCCCCCACTTCGGTTACCGCCAGTGTAATGTGCTTTCTGGCCCGGGCCAACATCGCACTGGCCATCACCATCACTTCCGTTACCACCTTACTGGCACCTCTGGTAATTCCTTTCCTGATGAAAATACTGGCCGGCGGTTTTATTGAAATTGACGTTTTGGGTATGATGTGGGGAATTGTGCAGATGGTGTTTATACCCATTGGTGCCGGACTGCTGTTCAACCGATTTTTAAGCGGCAAGGCCAAATGGCTGGACGATGCCATGCCGCTGGTTTCCATGATCGGAGTGGGTGTTATCGTAGCCATTATCATTGCCGCCGGCAGGGAAAGCATCCTCAGCATCGGAGTGGAACTGGTAATGAATGTGGTACTGCTGGTGGTCCTGGGCTATTTCTTTGGTTACTGGACCGGGCGTCTTTTTAAGCTGAGTGAGCGTGATACCCGTACCATCTCCATCACTACCGGTATGCAAAATGCCGGGCTGATCTCAGGAATCGCCAAGGTCATGGGCAAAATAGCCACCGTTGGGCTTGCCACCGCCATTTGCGGACCGATCATGGGCGTCACCTCATCCATATTGGCCGCATATTGGAATGACAATCCGCCAAAAGAGGACCTCTCCCCTGAAGAAAGCATGGAAAAGGCCGTTCCTGCAAATAGTTAAGAAACTACCTTGAATATAATATCACATCAATGAGAATAGCGCTGCTGGGAATCTACCACGAATCCAATACTTACGTACCGAACCCGACCAGGTTGTCTGACTTTCACAATGGCCATTATATCACTGGAGACGCCATCCGGGATGAATATCAGCATGCGCATCATGAGATCGGAGGCATGCTGGAAGTGATGGATCAAAAGGGCTATGAGGTAGTTCCGTTGGTTTTTGCAGAAGCTACCCCGGGCGGCACCGTTTCCGCGGATACCTATGAACAGCTGCTGAACCACATGATGCAGGAGCTGGAACAGGCAATGCCGGTTGATGGCTGTCTGGTGGTGCCCCATGGTGCCGGGGTAAGTGAAAATATCCCCGACCTGGATGGGCATTGGCTGGGGTTGCTTAGAGAAAAGCTGGGGCCGTCAGTTCCCATCATCGGCACCCTGGACCTGCATGCCAATGTCAGCCCGGCCATGGTCTCCGCTACCGATGCCCTG
>JAUIKU010000049.1 GCA_030430675.1 Bacteroidia bacterium
ATTCCCAGATCAAACCCCGGTCGTTGCCAGGGAACCCAGCCCATTTTATCCCCCCATATTTCACGGGCGATCTCCTGTCCGTTCTTACAGGCGGCAATTGCGATCAGGGCATCCGGATGCAGATGGTCAATATGTTTAAATGGCAGCAATCCATGCAGGGCAGTATCGATAGAGGGTGCCCTGCTGTCCAGGTCATATATACAATGCTGATACAGTTGTACCATTTCATCTTCAAACTCCAGCCCCCGGTAAATATTTTTCAGGGCATGCAGCCTGTCAACATAGAGGCCCGCAATGCCATCGCGCTTTAAGGAGCCCAGGTCCCCGCCGGAACCCTTGATCCACATGATCTCTTTTTCTTCCCCGGTAAGCGGGTCTTTTTCCATGGTTCGGCAGCTGGTATTGCCACCTCCGTAGTTGGTAATTCTCAGGTCGGCTCCCAGGATGTTTGATCTGTAAAGAAACAGGGCTACTTCATCACCTGCCAGCGCTGAAGCCTTGGCTTCATCCCACAGATAGTCCACATGTTTGAATGTTTTAAGTTCCATTGGTTTGGCGATTTCTAATCAGTTATTTTATGCTTTTTGATCAATATTATAAATTGGCTATATCAAATGTAATTTCAATAAATAAGCATATCAATACACAAATTGTGCTAAAATTTGCATTTTTTGGACCATGAATGAAGACTTCTTCAAATATCTTAGTGCCGGAGATTCCGATAAAAACTGGGGATTGTATCTGAACGTGGTGGGTAACGCCAGGATCAGGCCCAATTCGGCCTATCCATCCTCTGAGCATCCAACGGGGTATCACTATCAGTGGCACGACGGCCGGGTGTTAAAAGAATATCAGGTCAATTATATCAGTGAGGGACATGGGGTATTGGAAAGCGATCAAGGCAGCTTTCAGGTCAAGCCCGGTGCGGTAATGGTTATCAGACCTGGTGTGTGGCACCGGTACCGGCCCCATAAAAAAACCGGGTGGCATGAACACTATGTGGGGTTTGACGGGGAGATTGCCAGACATTTATTAGGGCAATCGGTATACTCGAAAAACCAGCTGGTGATCCAATGCGGTTACCGGGAGGAATTGATCGACACCTATCAGAATTTGTATCACCTGGTGAAGCAGGAGGCTCCCGGTTTCCAGCAGGTTTGCTCGGGATTGGTCATCAAATTGTTGGGCTATATAGTGGCTTTTAAGAGGCAGCAGGATTTTTCAGGGAAATATATCGAGCAGGTAATTCAAAAGATCAGGGTGTATATGCATGAGCATGTAGAATCCACTGTCGACCTGGTGGCGCTGGCCGGTGATCACCGGATCGGTTATTCCTATTTCAGGAAAATGTTTAAAAAGTATACCGGGTTATCTCCCAGGCAGTATCAGCTGGGGCTTAAAGTGCTTAGGGCCAGGGAGCTCCTATTGACTACTGACAAGAGTATCAAACAGATCAGTTACGAACTTGGGTTTAGTTCTATCTACTACTTCAGCCGGTTCTTTAAGGACAAAGTGGGAGTGAGTCCCTCGGATCTCAGGAGCAGCAGTAGGCAGTAGGTTAAGTTTGCAGTTTGCAGTTTGCAGTTTGCAGTGGGCAGTGTGAGCATGCCTGAACTTTTTGCTATAGATATTAGATTAATACAATAAGTTGAATTTATTGATAACCAGAAAATTATAACTATTCCAATCTCAAATCAACCCACACTCACACCCTCACTCACACTCACACTCAAACCCACACTCACACTCAAACCCACACTCAAAACTCAATCCACGGCATGATGTTTTTTATGTTTCCAAATAATGGATTGAATTTCTACCTGTTCAATATCGGCCTCGGTATACTCATTACCCTCACTGTCCTGTATATCCAGCAGGTACATAATGTTTGATTGATCGTTGTACAGATAGTGGTTTCCTTTATGCTTCATATGCTTCAGATCCTTGCGAAGTTGCTTGGCTTCCTTGGCGGTCATGCCGGCTTGTACATCGTACATATCCCGGTGTTTCTTATCCGCGAACATTACGGTTTGAACTTCACCGTCTGGTCCGGTAACTACTTGTAGTACCGCTTTTTGCTGATCTTTTTTACCGTAGGCAATCAGGGTTTGTGTTTCATCCAAAGGAATCACCGCCTCGGTTACAGCGTACTCTTCCACCGGAACATATTCGTATTCGATCAACACAGCATGAATATCATCCTGGTGTGGAGGTTCATAATCGGTTTCAGGGGTAGCGCTTGATTCAATGGGAACTTTGGTTAAAGGAATCTCATCTATTTTATGTTCGTGTATTACAGACGGTTCTTCCTCCAGAGCTACGGGCTCCATGGGTTCAACCTCCTGTATCTGCTCCATTGAATTGTCGGATGTTGATTGATCTTTTGAGCAATTAAACAGACATAAGGCCAGGACCAGGCATGTTCCATAAATGTGGTTGGTTTTCATAAATTTCAAGATGTTTGCCGTTGAAAAATGGTAAAATTTAGTGACGGGAAAGATAGTGAATTTTTATACAGTTCACCAGAATCCGGCAATCCGTTCAATTAGCCAAAAGGCGGAAACGGAGCCTATGGCATAAGCGGGAAATTTTTTTAAGACAACCGGCCAGGATATTCTGGTAGCGAACAGATTTAACAACAGGGCTACTACCAGGACAAAGGCAATCTGCCCCAATTCCACTCCGATATTAAAGAATCCCAGTGCCAGGGGTATCTCTGTCTGGGGCAACCCTACATCGGCCAGTGCACCGGCAAACCCCAGACCATGTAGCAGTCCGAAGGTAAAAGCGACCAGCCAGGGCTTTCGACCGGTGAGCGTTTGTTGTCCCTGCTGGTTTTTAATAATTTCCAAGGCCAGGAAAACGATACTAAGGGCAATCACGGCTTCCACTGGTGGCCCCGGAAAGTTGACAAATCCCAAAACCGCCAGACTGAGGGTAATACTGTGGGCAAGGGTAAACGCCGTAATTGTTTTAATTATCTTCATTAGTCCCCTGGTAATGATCATAAGTGCCAGTACAAACAGCAAATGGTCTACCCCGAACAGGATATGTTCCACACCCAGGGTAGTATAGGTTCTTATCACGTTCCATTTGGTGGTGACTCCGGGAAAAACCGCCTGATTATCATCGGGTTTGAGCATTAATGAAGCCTTTTCCCCGTTAAGGTATTCTACACTCACCAGAACGTCCACCATGGTGCGTTCCAGTCCCTCTATATAAAGCGACTGGCCTTCCAGTTGACGGTCACTATGGAGCTCATAACTGTATAGCATGGCCCCTGACACAGTTTGAGGTAAGATCACCTGCCTGATGCTATCGGCATGGGGAAACACCGGATTGAGCCGGATTACCAGGTCTCCCCGGCGGGGGACCTTCCAGTGTACCTGGTAACGATTATCTTCTACCTGTGTAATTTGGAGGTAGGCAGGACGCATCTCGTGGGCAAATACGGAGAGTACGGGACCCAGCCATATTGCCGCCAGCAGAAATCCGGATATCATTCTTTTCATGGCTGGCTCAGGTTTGCCTGAAGTCTTTCCAGGATCTGCTGATCCAGGTCAGCAGTGATTTCTATTTGGTAGTTTTTTTTCAGGTTTTGGTAAATGGCCTCCTGATACTCCTCTTCGGTCTGGTATGCGTAATCGCGGGCAAGATCTTCTCTTATTTCCTGAAACTCAGGTAATCCAGGAGTCTGTTTATCAGTTAGATATATAAGATGGACTCCATACCCGGATTCCACCGGGCCTGACCATTCGTTCAATGGCAGATCACGCAGGGAAATTGCCATGCTTCCTCCCAACTGCCGCCCTATCTGGGGTTCATTTATGTCATTGTATTGAGACGGAATTGACAGCCGGTCACCCTTTTCAAGCATGGTATTTACCGGGCCTGTTCCGTAGTTATTTAACATTCCTTTGGCCATAGCTTCCGGGTCCTGGTGATGATCACGGGTAAAGATCACCTGATAAAAACTGTATTGATAGGGAGTTTTGTACTTTTCCCGATGTTCCTGATAATATTCACGAAGTTTGTTATCCGTGGGCGGCTCCACCAGGGCGGTAAGGTCATCGGAAAGGAATTCCATTTTTTGGGCCAGCCTACGTTTGACTACCTCATCGTTGTGATCCAGGTTCATCTTCAGGGCTTCCCGGTAAAAGACCTCCTGCTGCAGGTAGTTTTCCAGGATGCCCTGTAATTCTATCTCGGTAGGAGGGCGGTTCCATTGCAACTCCCAGATGGAAACCAGATGGGCCAAATGGCTATCGTCAATGATGATCTTATTTTCATCAGACTGCTCATCAGATACCCATCCATATATCAGAAAAATGCCCAGGCCTATTAAAAGAAAGTGCACCAGGGGCTCTTTGAAAATTACTTTCACAGTTATTGATTAAAATTCCTCCGCAACTCACACTCAAACTCACACTCACACTCAAACTCACACTCAAACTCAATCCGGCGTATACCAAATCGGCGAAGTATAAGCTCTTTCCTGGTGATAGCCCGGGTCGTCAGGATCGCGTTCTACATTGTAGTACTTGGCGTCATAGGCGGTCCACCTTGGGGTGGGGATCTCAATCACCCGCAGATAGTAGAAGGCAGATTCCGCCGGGTCAAAATCAGGGTCCTGCCAGACAGTAATCATTTCTGTGGCACCTATGGTATTGCTCCAGGTAGCATTTTCAAGGTCAACCGTATTTCCAACTGCTTTGAGACAACGGCCATTTTTATCAATTTTCCGTCCGTCTGAAACCGCCACATCATAAATTCGCTCCTGCAGTTCACCGCTGGCATCCATCCACCCTTTGACAATCTGGATTCTGTCAAGGTTAGCTCCGATAGGATCCTTCAAAGCAGCCACCAGAAAGGTAGGAGATTTTCCGGCAGGAGCGGCACTTAGATCACTTCCCATGGGTATTCCTTTGCGGTAACCTACTTCAGCCGGTTGCCTGGTATGGGCATCGGATTCCACAAAGTCCCAACCACCAAAAAAACGCACCAGCATCCTGGGGCCGGTGGTGGCGTAGGTTTCTTTTCGCTCCATAGCGTCAAAAAGAGCCTCACGGGTATTTTCTTTGGCCCAGACTGCCGCGTATCCGGAGGCCAGGGTTTCCCAGCCCATGATCTCAAGATCGCCAAATTTGGCAAACGGGTGTTCCATTCTGGTGGCGCTGGGTTCCGATCCGGAGTGCTTGCCAAAAAAGTTATCATCATCCGAAGTGGACAGGGAGGTATGACTGTCGGTGGAGCCCACCATACCAAATTTAAACGGATTGGTACCCAGGTCCTTTTCAATCTGAAGGCCTAATTTCAAGCCACTGCGGGCATACTCATGGGGTAACATTTCTGCAGTTTTAGGTTCGCTAAGGTTGAGGTTTCCCTTATCCCAGGTCCCGTAATCAGCGAATTCGTCGTTGGGTGATAAAGCCGGGTGCGCTTCTCCGTCTCCCTTGATTTGTGTCACCTCGTATAATGGCTCCCAAAGGGCTCGGGTTTCCACATATTCCTTGGTAATAGGTTTGCCATCCACGTGATTGATCAGGGGAAACATCAACCCGTTGGACAGGTTGCCATTGTGAGGAATTGCCAGCACATCACCACCTGTTTTATCCTCAAATTTCTGTAATAGCTGCCACAGGTATTCGGGATCTGTACTTCCCTGGGGAGGATAGGTAGTAGCGGGTACTGTTTGTCTGGCCAAATCTTCCCCGTCACGGTAAATAACTACCCGGTGCAGGTTTTGTCCGGGAGGAACCTGTGAAGTCCATTCGTATCCGATAAAGGCCGTGAAATGACCGGGATCGTTGTACTTTTCCGCGGCATCGATGGTTTTCTCCCAGGAAGAACGATACATTCGTGAATCGGGCCAGTACATTAGATTTTCAGGAAATACGCCTCTTGAAAAAGAATCAATGATCTCCATGGCCACCTCCATTCCCTTTCCCTCCTGGATCTTATTATACCATTCCTTGCCCTTAGGATCTGACATGATCTGCGGATTAGCGGCAAAAAGATCGGGGAAGAATCCCATGTTATCAGAGTGATCGGCTACCACCAGGAAGTCCAGTGGACGGGCCAGTTTCGCCCGACCTCCGGAGGAAGACCTGACTTCCTCACCCCGGGCAAATTGATAGGCTTCCTCCAGGCCAAGCCGGTTCCCAAATGCCCCGGCATCCATAGAGAATGCCGTGTGAAGGTGGGTGTCACCCCAAAAAACCTTATTGGGTATAGCTCCTCCTGCATAAGGGGAATAGGGCCTTTCGGTGCTAATATTTCCCATGGATTCTTCGGTAACGGAACCCACGAATTGAGCGTTTAACCCCAGGGTAAACAGGATCAGAGTAAGTGTACTTAAGACATGTTGAGTTTTCATAATGGTATTAGTGGATTTAAATGTTTGTCACGGTTAATCTCACTGCAGGTTAGTCACGTCTTGTACGGAAAATAATAAAATTGTCAGCAACTATTTCATGATTTCAGATTTAAGTGCAAAGTTTCATGTATGGAGGTTAAAGATGCCGGAACCTAGTTTAGCTTTATAGCCAGGCCACCACCAAGGGTAAATTGGTATAACGAAGAATAGGAGCTCAATCCAGCACCTACACCGCCGGTTCCAAAATAAAGTCCGCCCCCAACACCTTGTACCGGGGACAATAACATGGCCTGAATCTTGATCCCAACGCGACCCGGGGTCCAGAATGTCAGCCCACCGCGCAAGCCCCAGGCAAATTTAGTGGCGGAGTCATTTCGGGCGTTGTCCGGGTTGGTGACATCCAGAATGGCGGCTCCTGCCATAGCTCCGAAATCTCCTTCAATATTTCCGGATCCGATGGGAATGTGGCGATTCCCGCCTAGCATAATGTAGTTCATTGCTACATCAAAATCAGTAAACCGGACGCCGCCAAAATCCCCCAGATACTCTGTGGGAGCATTAGAGTCCTGACGAAAATAAAGCAACTCTATCCCCATTTCCGGCTGTACCCGGTACTCAACCCCGGCACCCCATAGGAATCCTCCTTTTATTTTTCCATCGTAATATGAGCCAATGTCATAGTAGGAATCAAAACCGGCATCAAATACGTAGGTAGCGTACCCATTCAAATAAATTCCAGGATCACCTTGTGCTGTGGCTTTGGAGAGTGACAAGATCATTATTCCTGCCAAGAGTGAAATTTTAAATGTTCTATTGATATGTTTCATTTTCTGTTGTGTTAATTAATGGGCTGGTTGCCTCTGTAACGCAGTAACGAAAATACACAGAACCCTCTTTTATTGATAGCCCTGGCATGGTTAAAAGCGCGATGCCAAGAAACCACTTTTGGTTGAATATATCCAGTAAATTCTTGAATACTTACAATATGATCGAAAACTCGGAGTCGGTCTGCGGAAAAACCTCTCAATAGGTTCGGAATATCATAATTTTATTACAACTCCCAGCCGATGGAGGTTTGAAATACAAAGTCATTCTTGGATGCTCCTTCAATGGGCTGGTTGTCGAAGTTGTGTGTATAGCCCAGGGTAATAAAGAAATCATGGGGAAGGTCATATTTCATATCAAATTTAAAATCTGCCCTGACCCGGCCACTTTCGGTGATACTGGGGTAAACCGTGGCAGTGGTCAGCAGGCTGAGGTCACCGACGTCAAACATATCGAGCTGGGCAGCAAAGAAACTTTCCGCTGAGTTCCGGTCCGGGGTTTCATCCATAAAACTTTCGTTGTTCCACACCATGCCGGCACTAACTCCAAAGGTGGTGCTATTGGTATGTGTAATATATTTACCCACACCTGGTTTCGAGGTGGACCGCAGTTCTAATAGCTGTTCATCATTGGATAGGAATTCCTGTGAAAAGAGTAAAAACCAATCGTTCTTCAGGAAATAAGTGAATGTTGCCAGGGCGTTGGTCCTTCTAACCGGATCTATATCGTCCTGGGTGCTTCTTACGGCATCATACGATACCGCCAAGCTCCAGAAGTTAGCCAGGTAGCCCAGTGTAATTCGGGAATTGAATTGATGAAGGTTGTTGCTCTTGGTAATGTTATAACCCACGCTCATCGAGGCACTCATTCTGCTGATAAAATCCCCTTCCAGCGGTTTCATATAAACGATCTGATTGACGGTAGTATTTATAGGACCTACATCTGTGATGAGAACCACCTTGCTGATGTCAGCGGTATCGGTATTAATACTGGCATTCACCCGTACCCCATTTGACAGGGTTACCAAATAATACTGGTTACTGAAAACTTGACTGACTTCATCCCAGTCGATCTTGAAATCACTGTCGCTATAGTCAGTTTCCACCGTTACTACACTTTTTATCATGCTCTTTATTTCTCCTATCAGCACATGACCGTTTTTCATAACCAGACTATCGGTTTGAGCGGATAACGGGTGGTAAGTTAATAATGTTAGGCCTGTCAATAGGCAAAGCAAAATTCCTGACCATGGAGTGGTCCCGGGAAAATATTTCATGCTAGTGATCTTTAAATGTCGAAAACGATATCGGTTGGCAGCCGATTTTAACGGAGGCTTATTTTACCATATATCCTTGTGATAACAAAATAGTTTCATGCCGTTTGGAATCCGGGCGCTGCAGGTAACAGGAAGGGTTCAATCAAAGCTTCCAGCCCAGGGAGGTTTGGAACACGTAATCGTTCCTGGAGGCGCCCTGAATGGGCTGGTTGTCAAAATTATGGGTATATCCCATTCCTACAAAAAAGTGGTATGGCAAATCGTACTTAAGGTCAAGTTTAAAATCAGCACGCACTCTACCGCTTTCGGTGAAACTGGGATAAACCGTGAAATTTGTGGAAACATTTAAATCGCCGGCGTTGAATACATCTAAAATTCCCGTTACGAAGGTCTCACCGGAGTTCCTTACCGGTGTATCATCGGTGAAATGTTCATTGTTCCAAACAACTCCCAAGGCGAATCCCAGAATTGCCCGGTTGGTATCGATGATAAAACGCCCCAGTCCTGATTTTGAGGTGGCCCGTAGATCCAGCAATTGTTCATCATTTTGCAAAAACTCCTGGGATGCCATTATGAAGTAGTCCTTTCCCAGGAAATAAAAGAAGTTTAACCTGGAATTGATCCTTCTAACATCAGATACTTCATCCTGGCTGCTAAATACCGCATCATAGGAGGCAGATGCACTCCATGACCTGGTGGTGTATTCCAACCCTACTCGAGAGGAAAACTGACGGAGGTTGTTGTTTTTGGCGAGATTATAGCCAATACTTACCGATCCTCTCAAACGCCTGATAAAATCACCTTCAGCGGGTTCCAGATGTACCACCTCTGCCTGTGACACGCTGATTTCACCGTTTATGGTTTCAAGTATCAACATTTTTTGTGAGGTGGTATCTGATTTGAAATAGGCATTTACCCGGGTGCCATCGGCAAGCGATATCAAGAAATGCCGATTACAAAATATCTGATTGATCTTGTCCCATTCGATCTTAAAGTTCTCATGGCTATAGGCTGTTTTGATCTCTACAATGTTGCGATGTAATCCCTTTATTTCACCGGTGATCCGTTCATCATTTAATGTAATAATATAATCAGATTGGGCCCTGCATTGAAATGCACAGAAGAAGAATACCAGCAATAGGGTACAGCAACCCGTAAAAAGGGCGTTGTCATAAGTGTCTTTCATAGCATTTCTGTTTACAGGGATACAATAATAGCACAGCCTCAATAGAATCTAAAAGCTATGGGCAGATTTGGATGCTGGTCAACCAGAGGAGTGACGGTAGGATGTGGGATTGCTACGAAGTAAACCAGATCACCATAAATGCTCCTACACTGCCAACCAGACCCAGCATAAAAAAAGTATAGGCCCAGTGCAGCATAGTGTACTTTTTGTTTAGGATTCGACCCTGGTTATGTATATCGATGATCAGATTTTTGTGTATGTCTGTGCTGGATTCCAGTATTTGCGACATTTCATCCAGGTAGTCTTCCTGCGATTGATTGTTAATATAGCCAAAGAACAACCTGCTTTGTCTTATGGGTGGCATGTCCGAGACTGTCTTTATGATCTTGGGTTTTGCTGCCGATACCGAGAAAACCGCTGAGATCAGGCACATGACCATCAGAATACCGAAAGGTATGGTCAGGAGTTCCCTGGACAGTAACTCGGAACCTGCTACGGTAAAACCCGACCCCAGCAGGGTCATTACCAAACCAATGATCAGCGTGTCGATACCTATTATAATTCCCGCTTTATTATCGGCGATGGCAATGTGATTGATTTGCTGCCTCATGGTAACCCTGAACAGGGTTTGAATGCTTCTGCCTTGTTTCTTCGTGGTAGACCCGGCGAGTTGCTGTTGATCCATGCCTGGGGTTTTAGTCTGACCGAGGAATATAATCTTTTTGACCAACAGAACCCAATTTTTTAGAGATTTATACAGGTCAGCAGTTAAAGGTTGGCCATATACTAATTGTATTGCATTGCCTGTTCATCCCGGTATTGATTCTGGAGCTGTACCAGTTTTTCTTTAAGTTCTTGCACCAGTTCCCGGTTGGCAGTCTCATAAATGTTATTCATTTCCCCGGGGTCTTGCTGTAAGTCATAGAGCTCCCAGTGATCAATATCATTGTAGAAATGAATCAGTTTATAGCGGTCGGTGCTGATACCATAATGTCTTTTGACTTTGTGCCAGCCGTGTGGATACTCATAGTAGTGGTAATAGATGCCATCCGGGTGGACCTCCCTGTTTTCACCTTTCATCAGCGGAACCAAAGATTGACCCTGCCAGGGCTGGTCGCTTTCAATATTGAGCAGGTCCATGACGGTAGGGGCAAAATCGAGGTTCATCACCAGGTTGTGATTTTCAGAACCAGGGGCAATAACAGGAGGATATCGCATCAACAAGGGCATACCAAAGCTTTCCTCATACATGAACCGCTTGTCATACCAGCCGTGCTCTCCCAGGTAAAAACCCTGATCGGAGGTGTAAATAATCCAGGTGTTATCAAGCTCACCTTTTTGCTGCAGATGGTCCAGCAGTCTGCCTACATTGTCATCGACACTCATTATACACTTCAGGTAGTCGTTGATATACCGCTGGTATTTCCACTCTACCAGTTCTTTGCCCTGGAGGTCAGCATCGAAGAACTGATCGCTGATGGGCATATAATAAGCATCCCAGTATTCTTTTTGTGCCGGGGTCATGCGATCATACAGTGTTTGCCACCCGCGGGCGATATTGGAGTTGTCCTGGGCACCACCGGTCCCGGTTTCTACAGTTACCCGGGCCGGATCCAGCTTCATATCGGATGACATAAACATACCGGATATAGACTGGTCCTGCTGTGCGGCGGCAGGCCGGTTTTCGTAGTTGTCATAGAAATTGTCCGGCAGCGGATATGTTTGTTCACCTAAGGCCAGGTGGACGCTGTCGGGCATCCAGTTGCGGTGTGGGGCCTTGTGGTGTACCATCAGACAGAATGGTTTGTCCGCTGGTATTTTCGTATCTAAAGCCTCCAAAGCTAAATCGGTGATCACAGTGGTGGTATAACCCCGGTGATCCAGGGTATCACCCATATTTACCATGGTGGGATTGTAATAGTCGCCCTGGCCGATCAGAACATTCCAATAATCAAATCCCTGGGGGACACTTTTCAGATGCCATTTGCCCACCACCGCAGTGTAATAACCCTGATCCTGCAGTATTTTAGGGTAGGTCATCTGAGACCCGTCGAACTGATCGGAATTATCGCGGAAACCATTAAGATGACTGTATTTTCCCGTAAGAAAAACGGCACGGCTGGGCCCGCAAATGGAATTGGTTACGTATGAGCGGTGAAATACCATCCCCTCCTGGCCAATACGGTCCAGGTTAGGGGTATTGACCAGTTTACTGCCATAAATGCTCATGGCATTTTTTGCGTGGTCGTCCGTCATGATAAAAATAATATTTGGGCGTGCTGGTGACTGGTCAACAGTTTCCGGTGAAGTTTTGCTGCATGCCAGTAGCACCATTATACCCGCTAAAGCCAATAGAGATCGCATGATTTAAGTTTATCGGTGGTAGTGATTCGTTACAGATTCAAAAATACCCTTGTTTTTAAACAAAAAAAATCCCGCCGGTAAGGCGGGATCTCTTTATAATAATTTTTTACGCTTTGATTAGGGCACTTCGTAAGTACCGCTAACTTCTACAGCATTAACCTTGGCTGCATCCACTACTGTGGTGAATGTGATGGTCAAGCTGCCATCCGTTACTTCAACATCATCGAAAGTTGCTGTTACAGCGGTTTGTGCCGCTCCAGCCTGCTCAATAATATCGTAGTTGGTCAGGGTACCCTGGCCTCCTTCAACGTCTACATCAAATACCCTGGCTCCAACGCCTTGAGCATTTTCCACTCCGTGATAGATCTCTGCAAAGTGCAGGGTGACATCCAAAGTGGCCTCGCCGGGCACTGCAATATTGTAGGTGAATGCCGCTTGATCAAATACTTCGGTTTGATAAAGTGCATCGTCTTCCGTACCTTCAATATCTACCACGTTTTCGTACATTTCGCTGGCATCGTTATCTTTATCCGCAACCCAGTCTGTACCGCTAAGGGTTACAGCCGGACCTCCGGAATTAATATATGCTGAAAAATCCTCGATTACAGGTGGTGGCGGTGGCGGATCATCATCATCGCCGCAGGCAAATGCCAGGCCAGCAATTAATAAAAAAATTCCTAAGTTTCTCATGACTAAAAATTATAAATTATCCAAGATGATTAAGAATGCAATATTATCAAAAGTTTAACTAGTCGAAAAACAAAAATCCGTAAATATTTTACTGTGTAATGTTTAACTAATTATTACTGAAATACCATCAATTTATGAATAGGCGATTTTTGATCAAAATTCACCTCTATTGCGGGTTATTTACCGTTTTTTACCTGGTAGCCTTCGGATTCAGTTCCATAGTATTGAACCATAAGATAAACTTGGACAATACTGTGGTTACTCAAAATTGGGCAACTACTACCGAAATCGACCCTGCGGGTAAAGAGAACAAAGAACTGGCGGAAATCATTAAAAACGAGCTGGGACTAATGGGCTGGACCCCATTTTGGCTGTATAAACGCGACAGCAGCCACTTCCGGTTTACCGTTACCCATCCGGGGCGGAATTACCATTTAAACCTAAATCTTTTGCAAGGTACTTTGCAAATAGAGGAGGCGCCCAAGGGCTTTTTGTCGGTATTAAATAGCATTCATTTTCTCAATGGGCATATTCCCAATGCGCCGCTCTTGCTTAGATCCTGGGCCGTTTATCAGTGGCTGGCATTGTTGACCATGTTGGTTTCACTGTTCCTGGGTTTGTGGCTGTGGATCAGGTATCACTATCGCACCTGGGAAGGGGTAGTGTTTGGAGGTGTATTTGTTATTACGTTGTTCGTCATGGTCCTTATATAAAATGAAAAAGAACACCTATAAATTAGTTAGAAAAATCCATCTCTACGCTTCCCTGCCGGTTGTGGTGTTGCTGTTGATGTACATAATCAGCAGTTATTTTATGATCCATTATGAATACTTCAATACCTACCAAAGAGATGAAACTACCATTCAGATCGATGCTAGCACTGGTAATTTCGATGAAGAACAATGGTCCCGGCTATTGACAGAGTACGGTATTACCGGTAAACTCACCGGTGAGAATAGCGGGGCAGACGGCAGTCTGATGCGGGAATATTCCAGGGCCGGCAAGCAACATCAGGTAAAACTCGATACCAAAACCGGCACTGTGGAAATTAAGACCAGCAAATCCAATTTACCGGGTATGGTAGTAGGCTGGCACCGCATACGGGGGTTTGAAGGTTCCTGGCCCTACCAAATCTACGCTGTGTTACTGGACGTGGTGGGGGTAAGTCTGATTCTCTTTGCCATAACCGGAGCCATTTTATGGCTGAAGTTGCTAAAGGGAGACCCCTGGGGCTGGGCCCTGTTCATTGCGGGATTTGTCTATGTAACCGCTGTGGTAAGTTACCTGATGATCGTATAGATGGAAGACCGGGGGAATTAACGGTCCGCGATCCCCAACGCTATCTTCATCATATCCATATACTTTTGCTCCCGTTCCTGGCTGGAAGATTTGGCGCCGGTGATTATATGGTCGCTTACGGTCAACACTGAAAGCGCTCTGCAGCCTTCCCTGGCCGCTATGGTATACAAGGCCGAAGTTTCCATATCCACCGCCATTACGTCATGAGCAATCAGCTGATCATAGCGATGAGGATCGTCAAGGTAGAATAAATCGGTACTGTAGATATTGCCCACCAGACAGTCGATATTCATTGATTCAGCAGCCTGATTGGCTCCCCATAGCAAGGGGTAGCTGGCAATGGGGGCATATTGTATCTTATCAAATGCCAGTTGATTGGTAGCGGAATCGCTGCAGGCCCCCATGGCCAGCAGTACCTGACCCAATTCCAGGTATTCCTGTATGCCACCGCAGGTACCCACCCGGATCAGGTTTTTCACCTTGTATTCATGTATCAATTCATGCAGGTAAATACTGATGGAAGGAATTCCCATACCGGTACCCTGAATGGAAACCTTTCGGCCCTGGTAAGTTCCGGTATAGCCCAGCATCCCCCTTACCTGGTTGTAACAACTCGCTTCCTCAAACAGGGTTTCTGCCACATACCTGGCTCTCAACGGGTCTCCCGGCAATAGTACTGTTTCTGCAATTTCGCCAGGCCTGGCTTCAATGTGAATACTCATCTATTTCAATTAAGAATTAAGGATTGATTGTTATCGCTGGTTAATTTCTTTTATTTTGAACTGGTCCTGAAACTAACCTTAATGTATGCAAAATAACAGGATTCCCGAATCTGAATTAGTGTTAAATGCCGATGGCAGCGTTTATCATCTGCACCTGAAAAATGAAAATATTGCCGATCAGGTAATCCTGGTGGGGGACCCGGGCAGGGTGGAACAGGTGGCAAAATTCTTTGATACTGTTGAATTTTCCGTCAGTAACCGGGAATTCGTGACTGTCACCGGCTTTTTCCAGGAACAACGTTTTACCGCACTATCCACCGGGATTGGCACGGATAATATTGACATTGTAGTCAATGAACTGGATGCTGCCGTTAATATCGATCCGGAAGAAAGGGTGCCCAGACCCCATCGCCGCCGCCTCAACCTGGTAAGAATAGGGACCTCAGGCGGTTTGCAGGAGCAAATTCCGGTGGATTCGCTGGTAGCTTCTTCCTATGCGCTGGGTTTGGATGGATTGATGTACTATTATAATTTTATAAATACTGATATAGAAATAGATATATCAAATAAATTAAATAAACACTTGAAGTGGAATACACACCTGGCGACGCCTTATTTGGTAGCTGCTGACCCATTGATGATTAAGTTGCTGGGACAGGACATGCATACAGGGATCACGGTAACAGCTACAGGGTTCTACGGGCCCCAGGGCCGCAGGCTGCAGCTGCCATTGGAAAATGAACAGATGCATGATTTGTTTCGCACCTTCCGGTACCAGGATTTACGGATCACCAATTTTGAGATGGAGACTTCCGCACTTTACGGACTGGGAAGAATGCTGGGACACCGGTGCTGCACCTGCTGCGCCATTATTGCCAACCGGGCTACCGGTGAATACAGTGGTAACTACCGCCCGGTGATAGACCGGTTGATCGACAAAGTGCTTAATAGATTAGTTGCCGTGGCTAAATGACGCAAATTTTCCTTAAATTATCCCGCTTATGTACTTAATCGATATTTGTTAGATATGAAATGCAGTTATATGGCAGGCTTTGCTCAAGTTTTTGGCAAAGTGTTTTTAGCGATGTTCGTAGGGCACTCTATGGCTATTGCACAGGTTCCACCTAAAGTCAACAGTCAGTCGACCGGAATGGCGCAGCCAATACGGGTGGATTATGCAGTTATGATAGATCCGATGGCGGAATCTTCGGAGCACCCAATCAATGGCTCTGCCCATTTGGATGAGGCCTTTAAACCCGGACGGGTGGTATCGAATTTAGGCAGCCTGGAAATGGATATGCGCTATAATATATACCTGGATCGCATAGAATACAACCAGAACGATACACTGTATTACATCGGGCCGAATCCTATGGTTGACAAGGTTGAGATTGGCACTCAGACCTTTATTGTGGAAAATTTCGAAACCAGGGAGGGTACGTACCCGTCCTTTTATCTCAGGCTGGACAGCGGCAAGATAAGTTTATTGACAAAAATGACCATAAGGTTCAGCGATCGACAACAGGGAACCCCAATTAGGGGAGTCATACCGGCGAAATATGAACGGGTACCCGACGTGAATTACCTCAAGCTGGAAGATGGATCGCTGAAAGAAATTAAAAATATCAAGAAGCTAACACAGGCTTTGTTGCATCACGGAGGTGAGATGGAGAAATTTGCCAAGGAAAATAAGATTTCTCCCAAGAACAAAGAGGAGTTAATCCAATTTACCCAATACTACAACTCGTTGGAATAAGTGTTCGATCTTCAATCCACTTTGGATTGAGCTTTAGCTGGTAGGCCCTGTCCTGGTGCGTATTTTAAATGCCTCCCTGGGATTCTCTACCAGTAGCTGCCGGATATCTTCTTCGCTGAATCCGTTTTCCTTCATGGCGGGAATCAGGTGAGTGAATATTGCCTCGAACTTTCGTATTTCCCCGCCACCGGGAAAACCGTTTCCGTCATGGGAGAGCAGTACTTTATTCAGCAGGTTGTGCTCTTTGAAAAGCACCAGTCTTTTTAGGTATTCATCAATATTGGAGGTCTTGACCCCATCCAGGGAGATCCATGCCCCCTGGCGGGCCCGTTCAAGCATTACCCTGTCGTCTTCCACCTTATTGGCATGCGTCCAGATCC
Source organism: Bacteroidia bacterium (assembly GCA_030430675.1). Taxonomy (GTDB): domain Bacteria; phylum Bacteroidota; class Bacteroidia; order Cytophagales; family Cyclobacteriaceae; genus SZUA-3. The sequence continues at coordinate 16,875 of JAUIKU010000049.1, forward strand.
AGGCGCTGGCATCAACGCCATACTGGTTCAGCAGTGCTTCCTGAACCTTGGCCGCTTCTAGGTTGTTCCCGGTGTGCACCGCCAGGGTCAGCCCGGTACTCAGGTGGGTGAGCAATCCGGCTTCGAACAGCTTACTATCAATTTCAGATGGAGGCTTCCCCTCATCAAATGCCAGCTTGATAAACCCGGGTTTAACTCCGGTACCCTGGATTCCCTGTTCAAATTCTTTGATCCAGCCGGCCGCGATTGTTTCGGGATTTGCCTGGTAGGCGAAATCAGGTATATAGCGGTCATCCGCCGCTCCGTAGAACCCGGTATTGGTAATGATTTGTATCCCGGTAGCCTCGGATAGGGCTTTTAGCAGGTCTATTCTCCTGCCGAAATATTCGGTGGTACAATCAAATAGGGAAGCCACCCCCAGGGATTTTAACTCTTTCAGGTAGGGTATTACCTGTTCGAAAAGACGAATGCTGTCATAAACCGCAGTCTCACCGATGTCTTTGCCAAAGTTCGACATCACGTGCTCGTGAGATAAAGTAATGCCCAGGGCGGCTTCATCAACAGGACCTTGTGCGGTGTTGAATTGATTTGGGTGGACGGATTCGCCCGACTGTTTTTCGTTTTGATGACAACAAGTGACCACCAAAGCAACAAAAATCAGCTTGAATATTTTCATCTTGGTTTTATTGAAGTTCCCGCTGCCTCAAAATTGTTCCTGAGTTAGCTCCATATTGACCACGGCCCCAACTATGTTACCAGCTGACACTGCATTGGCCACGGAGCGCATCCTGGAGCTGTTATCACCGCAGGCAAACACGCCATCGACAGTGGTTTTATTCATCATATCTATCTGTATATAACCCTGTTCGGTCAATTCGCATCCCAGTGATTCAGGGATGTCCGAATGCTGCTCAAATGGAACAGCGGCATAAACTGCCTCAAAATCTTCCCTGCTATTGTCCTGGAAAACTACTTGACTAATATACCCGCTTTCGTGCTCCAATGCGTTGATTTCTTTTTCAATAATTCGTATCCCGTGCTTTTTAAGTTTCGCAGCTGCCTCCGGATCAAAATCAGCTTTTCCGGAGGTTAAAATGGTGAGATCACCGGTGAGGTTATTGACCAGCGAAGCCAGGTGCAGTGCTTTTTCACCGGTGGCCATGATCCCGGTTTTTTTGTTTCGAATCTCATAGCCATGGCAGTAGGGGCAATGTACGGCAGAAATACCCCAGCAATCGGAAAACCCTGTTATATCGGGCATTAGATCCTTTATTCCGGTGGCAAAAACGAGTTTGTTTGCGGAAAACGCCTTTCCTGATTCCGTTTGAATATGGAAGCCCTGTGTTGATTTCTCACCCTTTACTGCTACATCTTCCATAAATTGCACCGTTTGGTATTCCAATACCTGCGATTTGGCTAGTGATGCCATCTCAGCGGGTCTGGCACCATCATGAGTAATGAAATTATGAGCGTGTGGTGTCTGTCGGTTGCAGGGTTGCCCGCTGTCGATGATCAATATTTGACGCAATGAACGTCCTAACGCCATGGCCGCGGAAAGGCCGGCATAACTGCCACCTACTATGATCACTTCGAAATTATTGTTTGTCATTGATTCAAGTTAAGGTTGATTAAGGGTCAGTTTTACCAGCCGGCCTTTATCCAGCCACCCCGGACTGGATTGCTCGATAAGTATAACCAGGTTGCCGCTTGGTAATTGAGCCACATCACGTACCCTGCCTACTTTGGGTAATATAACTTCCAGCTCATCCGTATCGGGGTGGTAACTTACCAGCTGCTGGTAGACCAGTGCTCCCATTAAAAAGGTGCCGTTCCACTGATCAAAATTGCTGTTTTTCAGCTTGATCAGGCAACTGGGTGCCAGCCGGTAGTCCGGTCTCCAGTATTTCATGGGTAATAGTGTTTGTTTGGCGGCTTCTGTCTCAGTCATGTCCGATACTGGGGTATTATCGTAGTTAAGACCATATGAGAACAGGGGCCAGCCATAGTTGCCCCCTTTATCGATTATATTGAGTTCATCACCACCCATGGGACCATGCTCACTGGCATACAATATGGAATCATCAGTGTCATAGTAAAGTCCCTGAGGATCTCTGTGTCCGTAACTCCAAACACCGGATGGTTCGCTCATACCCGGTAAAACAGGGTTATCCCGCGGGATGGAGCCATCGGCCATTAACCTGAATATCTTGCCCCTGGGGTCAAATACATCCTGCGGGCCCGGCTCCGGTTTGGGAGTGCCACCTACGCCAAAGGTGAGGAAAAAGTGCTGATCATCCTGCCAGGCAATGCGGGAGCCGATGGAAAACTGGTTTGAGTTGAATATAATTTCAAGGTCCTGTGCGGAGTTTTCTTCCAGTCTGAAACGGGCCACAACCAGGTGATAGGACTGGTCAACATAGGCCAGGTAAACCAGTTGGTTGGAGCGGAATTGCGGGTGCAGACTAATACCCATCATCCCGCCATAGTGCCTGTCAGCTTTAAAAGTCCTGCTCTCCGGCATGCCGGTCACCTGGTTTACCGCTCCATTCAGGTAGTAGTAGAGTGCACCCATCCGTTCGGTGAAAAGGTACTCGTTTTCATCGATTACCGCAATGCCAAATGGAACTTCAAAGCCCTTGGCCAACACCTGTTGTTTGACGAGAAGGTTTGATTCCTGTTCATGAAATGCGTCATCGCAGGAACAAAGCAGTAACGCAACCAGACCGGAGCCTATCGTTTTGAATATACTCATTTGATCTTGTCGTTTTCCATGTGATGAGCGGATAGCACTTTCCGATCGACGCTATATTTTCCGTATGGGAATCCAAATTTCTTCCTCAGATTCGGGGTCATTATTCCTGTAATTGGGCCCCAGTACTTCGAAGTGCGGTCGGTCATCTAACTGATATTCCGACTGGGGGATCCAGGTAGAAAAAATGTATTGAAATATGGAATTGTCGGTACTTGACCCTTTGTAATCAAATACCGCATATAATCCTGCCGATAGCACCAATGGACACATACCATCGGGAATCTTATCCAACGTTTTTACCTCTATTGCGGCCCACCTCACGAATTCATTACCCGGCTTGAAATTTCTAAAATAGGAGGGAGGATAAACCTGCAAGGAGATCTTGTCTGCCGAAACTCTATTTTCAATTTCTCTTATTCTTGGAGCGAATTGTCCCCAGAGCTGCCCCGTCTTATTTTGAGATAAGCTCATGCTCAGGTATTGGCCAACCAGTTTCTTTTCTGTCAGGTGTTCAATTCGTGGGCTCATTGTAGGAATTTCTTGTTGCTAGGAATTATTGAGATTTGAAATATTTCTCCTGCATATATTGGTAAAACTGTTCTTCAAATTTCTTAACCGGCATACCCAGGCTGTGTTTGATATCGCCATTGCTGGTAATAAGGTCCAGTATTTTGTCCCAACCCCATTGTGTAACAATAAATTCAACAAGGTAATATCCCAGCTCATACTGCATCTGGCTGTTCCAGTTTATTTCTCTCAATGAAGGGTAATCGCCCTTGTCCAAATAGTCAAGTGCCTTTACATTCCCCCAGCTGCAACACCCTTTGTACAATGCCACTCCTTCCCATAGCCATTTTGGAATGGCATTGGGATCGCCCATTTTGTTCCAGTGCAAAATATGAATGTATTCATGTACCAGTAAATCGTCTGAGATCACTTCACCTTGCTCAGCATGCAGATATGACGGAGATACCAATTTTATTTCACTTTCTGTCCACACCCTGCCTTGCTGCCATTCCGGAGCCCCGGGGATTAACACCCCGTTGTGATAGCTTTCCAGGTCGGGATATATCTTGAAAGTGGTAAGAGGAACCTGCTGCATTTGGAAATCCTTTAAAAGTCGGGGCCTGATGGTTTCTATTTTTTGAGAGAATTCCCTGACAAAGGATTCATCGGTTTCAGTATAAACGAATCTGAAATTTTTGGTCTCCAATGCTGAGGTCATGTCCTTTTCAGGTGAAACGGCCAGGGCATCCAATTCTTTAATTCTGTATCCGTAAAGATCTGTCTTCCATTCACTGCGGGGCCGGATTATCCTGAACTGCTCCAGCCGGTCATTATTAAAGGTAAGCACCGCGTAATAGGTGGTATCGTCCTTGTCGATTTTAGGCACATCCTGGGGGTTGACAAAGACGTTGTAGCTCAGGCGCCCGTTTTCATAGGGGGTAAATTTTCGATCGATATCCGAGTCGTAAATAGTGTACAGTTCCCCGTCTTTTAAATACCACCTGCTCTTGAAGAATGGTTTGTTAGGTTTGGTACCTACATCGTAGTATCCCACCAGCTGCTCCAGTGGTCTCACCTTGTTTTCTGATCGGCCCTGTTGTGCAAACAGCGCATCTGGAACTAAAACAATCACCGCGATGGCGGAAAGACTTCTTAATGTTTTCTTCATTCTATACACTATCTGTGCTCTAGTTCCTGTCATTTAATCCTTTGCCCTCATAGATCTTGTGCATACATTTTTCTATTCTGGAAACTCTGGTTTTTGATTGTTTTGGTTGAGAGAAGTGGAGCAGGTAACCTCTCTGTCTTCCGGGAGTAAGATTTTCAAAGGCGGTTTTTAGCTTGGGGGCTTCCTCAAACTTGGACTTAAGTTCTTCAGGCATAGGGTATTCTGAAGTTTTTTTGTACTGAATCTTTAATCCCATTTCTTCTACCTGGATGGCCTCATAGATATACGCCTTAATAGTGGTTTCCAGTGCCTGTATCTCTGCTATATTCGTGAATCGCAGTTGTCTGGCTGCCTGCACATTTTCGGTTTGCTGAATCAGTATATTTTCAGGGTCTTTCAACAAGGCCCCCTTGTGGAACAGCAAAGCACAATATTCCTTGAAAACGTGAAGGATGATGATGTTTTTGCCCTTATGAGTGTAGCAGGGATGCATCCACTTAAAGTCTTCGGTCAGTCCACAATCCATCACGTATTGCCGCAATGCGATTAACTCATGCTGCCAGTCATGTATTTTGCATTCGGCAGTGCCCCCTTTTTCACACTGCATACAACCGTGGGCCAGGTAATTTTCAACTTTGGGATGCATTTGATCTAATTTAAACCATTTTTTTATCAGGAAGGCCAGGCAATCTCTGAGACTTCACCGCGAAGTGTCCCAGGCTTTCACTGATGGCGGTGGAACTTTTCAGGTCTATAAACAGCAGTACCAGCTGTTCTTTTCTCGGACGATGATACTTTCCTCTTAAGGAGTCAAGCAATACCCCCGGCCCGTATTTCTGGTTAACCTAATAAAGTTCATCAGAAAAATGAAGAAAAAGAAATAACTCAATACGGATTGAAAACTTCCAGGCCGACACCGAAGTCTGATATTCACTGGCTCCGGTTTTATCGAAACCATCGCTCAATCATCGGCTCGGTATTCTAAAACTTGTTCCGTTTTTTATCCTCCATGATCCTCTTGGCCATTTTACCAAATTGTTTGTCTTTCTTGCGCCTTTCCGCCACGGTTGAGGAAAAGTGCGCTTTTTCCCGTTCCATTTTCAGGTAATTCAAATACGATGACCGATCCAATTCCCCGGTTTCAACTGCTGCTAGAACTGCGCACCTAACTTCTGAGGTGTGGCTACAATCGTTGAACTTGCAGTCTTTGGAAAGACCGGCTATGGTATCGAAAGTCAATTCCAATCCATCAGAGGCATCGGTGATCCCCACCTCTCGCATCCCGGGATTATCAATGATAATCCCTCCGTCTTCCAGCACGATTAGTTCGCGGTGACTGGTGACGTGGCGCCCTTTATTGGTACTGTCGCTGATAGTGTTGGTTTCCATGATCCGGTGGCCGCAGAGCAGGTTGGTAAGGGTGGATTTGCCTACTCCGGAGGAACCCAGCAAACAGTAGGTTTTCCCTTTTTGCACGGTATCCTTTAGCGCATCAATCCCGATTCCGGATTGGCTGCTTATGGCCAATACTGGCAGGTCATTTACCCTGCTGCGGACCAAAGCCAGTAATTCAGCTAACTCCGATTCCTCGATCAGGTCGATCTTACTCAATACGATGATGGGAGCTACCCTGGAACTGTTACAGATGGTCAGGTAGCGCTGGATCCGGTTGAGATTAAAGTCGCGATCAACTGCCTGTATGATGAAGGCAAAATCAATATTGGTGGCGATGATCTGTTTTTCTCCCTGTTTGCCCACCGCCTGTCTTTCAATGGTAGTTTTCCGGGGAAAGACATGGTAGATCAGCACCTTGTCCTCATCGTATTCCGATATGGCCACCCAGTCGCCCACTGCCGGATAATCAGAACGGTCCCTGGCGGTAAACCTTAAGTTTCCTATGATTTCACCCTCAAATTCCTTCTCTGCTGTTTTTACCATGTAGCGCTCCTTGTGCTGGGAAATTACCCTGCCCACCGCAAAGGAATTGAGCTTTTGCTCGATCCTGAAATCTTCTAATTCTTTGGTGTAACCTAAATCTTGAAGTGTCATACGAAATAGTGAGATTACTTTAGATGCTCTTCCATCCAGGTGGTGGTTTTTTGAGTCCACTGAGCAGGCAGAAAATGCCCGCTTTCATACACCAATAATTCTTTATGGGTACTGTGGGTTAAAGTCTTCAATTCTTCTGCCTGCTTTATGGTATAATTCGCTTCATCAGTTCGCCCAACCAGGATGAGAAAAGATTCGGTGGTGACGTACGGGGCAAAACTGTGCACGGCCATGGCGGAATATTTGTCATTCAGTACAGGCATAACGCAGGCCACCGAGGATTTAATCCGGGGTTCCACCGCGGAAAGGTTGAAAGCCATCATACCTCCCAGACTGTATCCGATCAGGCCTATTCTGGAGGTGTCGATTTCTTCCCGGTCGGCTAAATAGTCAATTGCCCTCCGGTATTCCACCACTGACTGTACCACCATATCT
>JAUIKU010000050.1 GCA_030430675.1 Bacteroidia bacterium
CCGTCCCCGTTGTTTTGCCGGTTTCCATTTGGAAGCCGCTTTCATCACTCTTACTGCTTCCTCATCACATCCGTATCCGATTCCCTTCATCACTTTAACCTGGGTGATATCCCCGGTTTTGCTTACAATAAACTGGATATAGACTTTTCCTTCTATCCCGGCCTTCCTGGCAGGAATAGGGTATTTCAAGTTTTGGGCAACATATTGGTAAAAAGCGTCCATACCACCTGCCGGACTGGCCTGTTCCTCCACAATATCAAATACTTCCTCACTCACCTCCTCTTCCGGGGCCTCTTCAAAAACCACTTCTTCAATAACAGTTTCCTCGGTTACTTCTGCATCCAGATTCACTTCTATCTCTTCCTCAATTTCTTCTTCATCCGGAACTTCAATAATTTCGGGAGGCACAACCTCAGTAGGAGGAGGGGGAGGTTCCTGTTGGGTTACGGGTATGTCCAGGATTTCTTCAAATTCTGCATCCAGTGAGCCAAGATTCACTAAATCCTCTTGCTCGAAGGATTTCCATTCAAAGGCCGCAATTACCATGGCAAGACTGATAACCAAACCAACTGATGTCCAAAGGCTCTTTTGCTGTTTGGCGATTATTAATTTTGTTTGCTTGTGAGCAACGTCTTTGTCTTTAACTATGTATTTTTCACCCTGCCGGGCAGGTATCACTATTTCAAGGCCGCTAGTCTTAGTGGATTTTGAGATGGTTGCACTTTCCATGATTCAGGTTGTTTGTACAATGCAAATTTCCGTTGTGCTGGGTTTTGGATAAAGCGAGAGGTGTGATCAATTTGTTATCTCAAGGTTATTTTTCTGTATCTAGCTTGGAAATGATGGTTGTAATAAAGTTGAATATTCACTAACTTCCTTTAACCACTTAACACAACAACTTTTTATAGAATGAAAGAAATAAAGCGTATAACCTTATTAATCACCATTTCTTTCCCGCTATTGTTACAGGCTCAGGATGCACAGTCCGTGTTGAAAGCAATGCAGGATAAACAACAGCAGCGTTGGGAGGGAGTAGATAACTATACTATTGTCACTTCTCTGCCGGATGCCATGGGGATGGAAGTTCCGATATACAATGAAAAGATAGAAATTGAAGGAGCTACTACTTTTCGTCAGATCCCTCAACCTATTTACGAGCGAGACATGCAAATCCAAGCCGGTTTTCCTCCACCCGAGGAAACATCGGCACAGATGGCAGAAGCCTTGAAAATTTCCAAGCCCGTTTTGGATCGCGGGATGTTTAGACTGGATTGGGATGGTATGATTGCATTTGCCGAGGCCGGAGGGGAGGCCTACGACCACATCAGTGATGGGACCTCAGAAGCATCCAGTGATGTCAGGGACATGAAAGCACTGGTCGACCGGGCCAGATTAGTTGGAGTGGAAAGTATTGTCGCCACCTCAGAACAGGGTGGGACGGCTAAAACCAGAGAGGCTTACCATATTGTGGTTGATGACCTGAGTGGCCTTGATGTACAACAAATAGACGAATCCAGTGAGTTTCGTATGACTGCGGCAAGCTGGTGGATCGACAAGGAACAATATGTGCCATTGGCATTTGAAATGCAAGGAGAGATGGAACGAGATGGTAATGCTGTACCCATCACCATAGCGGGTAAACATCTCGATTACAAACAGGTAGAATCCCTATATGAGGCTTTCACCAAAAGTTTTCAGATTAGTGGCTTAATGGAGGGAATGAGCAAGAAGGACCAAAAGGACATGGAAAAAGCCAAGGCTGAGCTGGCTAAGGCCAAGGCCGAAATGGAGAAGATGAGTCCGGAGCAACAGGCCATGATGAAACGAATGATGGGAAACAGGTTTGAAGAAATGGAAAAAATGCTGGCCGGGGACATGTTTGAGTCTACCGTCAAGGTAGTTAGTATTGCCATAAACGAAGGTCCTCCCACTCAGTACGGACTGGGATCGGTAGATAATCAACCGGCGTTAACACAGTTAATAGAAGAGGTAGATGCCGCTGGGTCCCTGGTGGCGCAACTGGATATTCGTGTTGGTCCATTGGCCGAGAGGGGAGAATTGGCCATCAGGCTGATAGCTGACTCGCCCGTACCATTTGCCGGCGAAACCCTATCCATTAAGAGTGCGACCGGATACATTGTACACAATGGGACCAAGGTGCAAGTTACCGGCGCCCAAGGCAGCATCAAGGTGGATTATCGCAGCGAAACACATATTAGCGGCACCTACCAGGTAGATATGACCTTCGCAGGAGGAGTGCTGCCTACCATCAATGGAATCTTTAAAAGCCCGCCGCCGCGTGGACCCGGAGATGCACCTTTTGGCAGCCCGATTCCCGCTGGTTTATTTAGTGGTCCGGAGTAGCGGTTCAAGTTTTTTCTACCGAAATCCAACCATATGCTTATAAAAGGGGTCTGGTAATAGAAGCCCCTTTTTTATGAGAAAGCTTATTCTTTTAGTTTTTGCACTATCTGCCGTGGTACTGCAGCAATGCAGTGATGATGCGGAGCCATATACGCTGGATCGTCAGTTTAGGGTCAAGCAGGAAGAAGCCGTGACCATTAACCTGCCGGATGGTATACTGTTTTTGGACGTGTTTGCCATTAGCATCTCTGATTCCCGTTGTCCATCCAACGCCAGTTGTGTACGTTTTGGTGAGGCTGAAGTAAAACTGTCAGTAACGGGTTTGGAGGAGGTAGCCAAGGTGGTTGACCTTTGTATAGGAGATTGTCCCCAGCACAATCAGGGTTTTATAGAATCCGATACTGCACAAGTAACCATTGATAATATTGATTATTCCGTGATTCTGATTGATGTGGAACCTTATCCCACCACCACTAACCAGTCCATCCCCAAAGAGGCGCTGATCAAGATAATCACTTCATAAATCACTGCGGGCAATCAGCAATTCGATGTAAAGTCTCGTCTGGATTTAGGTACCTGGATTGCCTTAAAGACCGGGAGATGCCTGTTTTTTCCATGGGTGTTTATAATTGCTATTTATACTAAAAATCAGTAACTTATATCTACACAAACAACTGGAGAAATGGACACTATTAAGAAACTCAACAAGTGGGCCAACTCCCACACTTCTTTCGCACTAGATATTTTCCGGATCGTTTTAGGGGCTTTTATTTTCTATAAAGGAATGAACTTCAGTGTTCATACCAATTACCTCTATGAAATTCTTAATCCCCTGGATGAATGGCTGGGAACGGTAATGATCGTACATTACGTAACCATGGCGCATCTGGCGGGAGGAATACTGATTGTAATCGGCTTAATTACCAGAGTAGCAGTACTGGCGCAAATACCGGCATTGATAGGGGCAGTATTGATTAATTTTATCGGGGTAATGAACCCGGTTAACTTGATTGCCGCTTTGGTGGTTTTACTGGCGTGCCTGTTCTTTACCTTTTATGGCTCCGGAAAACATTCCGTGGATTATGTGCTCAAGATGCAGATGTAGCTTGTCAATTATCAATTGACAATTAACAATTAACAATTAACAATTAACAATTAACAATTAACAATTAACAATTAACAATTAACAATTAACAATTAAAGACTATTAGTTAATCCAAATCATTAATTTTTAATCTTTAATTATTAATTGTACTGAATTGAGTTATAGTACTTTAGCTTCTTTTTACCCATTGCAGTCCTGCAGGCAGGCCGATGAGCACAAGATGCCAGAATATAGCTCAGAAAGAGTGTAAATACCACTGTTCGGATTAAAAATATATTACGCTTCATAGTTTAAAAAATTGGATTAATTATATTAATTATAGTAATAATCATAATTGATCCACATTGTTATATACTGGTCAACGCCAAATGGTAACCGGCAAAAAAAAATGGCCAGTTCGCTGGCCATTTAAAATATTACGCTAAATGGGGTTACGAGGGCACTTTTACATTCAGCATGCCTTCCATATGGAAATTTCCATAGATTTGAGATGTAACTTCTTCAGCCCTTTGATTGTATGGATTGATCACATCTCCCATCCCCATTTTGTCAACCACTGTGCGAAACGGGCGTTCTCCCGAAGGTGTGTTTATTAGGTCTAAGATGGCATCAGCCACTAGTTGAGGATTTTGTTCCGGGTTTGACTCCAATGCCTGGGCAAATGCCTCCCCTGATTTCTTGGGTACTTCCATGAAATCACCATAACCCGCTTCTCTTGACCTGTCCTCTGGTTGAATCACGTTCCCAAAGAAAGTGGTAGGAAAACCACCTGGTTCAACTATACATGACTCTAATCCAAATCCTGATAACTCGACGCGGTAATTTTCAGCCAAAGCTTCCAAAGCCCATTTGGAGGCATTGTAAGGTCCGTAAAAGGGAAGCGTGAACCTTCCCAATAAACTGCTGACATGAATCAACAACCCGGATTCCTGGGCTCTCAATGTGGGTAAAGCCGCGCGGTTCACCCGCTGCACTCCAAATACGTTTACTTCAAAAACTTTCTTAAAATCCTCAGCAGTAAAATGTTCCTGCATACCATGTACCCCTACACCCGCATTATTCACCACCACATCCAAGCCACCTAACTCACTGATGGCCAGGGACACTCCGGTATTTACACTTTCCTCATCAGTCACGTCAATTTCTGTTACCAGAGCACCTGCCTTAATTAATTGTTCCGCAGCCTCCTGATTTTTACTTTCGACATTACGCATGGAGGCCACCACCTTGAATCCTTCCTTTAACAACGTGTTAGCGGTAAGCATTCCAAATCCTGCACTGGCTCCGGTAATCAAAACTCTTTTTTCAGTCATTGTTTTTATTTTATTGGGTTTAACTGGTAATCCTGTCTCCAGATCATCTTATTCATTTAGTTAAACTGATATAGCCGGGAAAGGTTGAGCCCGGAGGGATACTTCCCTTAATCTTTTTTGAAAACCCGATAAGGAAACTCGTCCAGCATGGGGTCGGCGCCGATATCCCTGGGTTCACAAAACCAAACCAATTTTCCTTCCAGGGTCAGGCCCCGGGGGCACTCGGGTGCTTGTGGGTGGGTTTGTATAAACCGCCCTAACATCTTCTCCTGAAGGTTTTTTAAAACGCCAGCATTTTCCGCCAAATGTGCTACACTGCTTTGTTCCAGGGGGTCATTTTCCAGGTCATACAACCTGTGGACAATACCTGAAGGGCCATATCCGGTTTGGTACCCAATCCCCAGGTCCCTGCTGCCGGTAGTAAATACATACTTCCATTTTTCCGTGCAAACCATGGCCATATTGTCTTCCAGGTATTCGGAGAAAGCCAGTGATTTATGGGGAGATCCGTTGGACAATGTGGAAACAAAACTTTGACCCTGTACTTCGGACAGAGGCTCGACACCGATAGTTTCTAAAATTGTCGGTACAATATCGATGTACTCCACCAGGGCGTCTTCCTGCTCACCTTGCCTGAAATTACTGCCAGCCTTTACTATCAGGGGCTGCCTGATACTTTCCTCCCACATGGTGTGCTTTTCAAATCGTTTGTGTTCGTAAAGCAGGTAACCGTTGTCGCTGATATATATCACCAGGGTATTTTCTTCCAGTCCCATTTCTTCCAGCCCATCCAGCACGATGCCCAGATTCTTATCCATGTACTCGGTCGAAGTGTAGTAAGATGCAATAATCCCTCTTTTCTCCGCTTCAGTTAGATTCCGATACTTTTCAGGTATCCAGCGATCATCTTCGGGACTTCCTTCCGGTAAGGGCATATCTTCGGGCTGGTACTTGTTGGCGTATTCAATAGGAAAGTAGTAAGGCTGGTGTGGTTCAAAGAATGCCAGCCACAGAAAAAATGGATTCTGCTGGTTTTGTTTCATAAAATCGACCGCCTGATTGGCAAAATAGGTGCCGGAACTATGCCGGTCAAAGACTTCATGCGGCAGTACCCGGCAGTTCATCCATTCAGCAGTTTGCTCCGGTGACAGATTTTCCCGGGAATAGTATTCACCTTGAGGGATTTCCGGCATGGTAAGGTGCTTCAGGAATTCACGGTAACTGTTTCTGTCAATGATCTGATCGAAACCGTGTTTAGGCGTTCCGGCTTCGTACAGGGGGCTCCAGATCCAATTATTCCAATGTGTCTTGCCTATGACAGCTGTCTGATACTGGAATTTCTTTAAATGTTCTGCAATAGTAGTATTTCCCTCATCCGGGAAAGGAGTGAACAATAGGTTGACACCGGTGGCGTGAGGATATTTTCCGGTTAACAAGGATTGGCGGGAGGCACTGCAAATAGGCGCATTGCAATATGCCCTGTTAAATGTTACACCCTGCTGTGAAAGCTTGTCAATGTTGGGAGTATTAATTGTAGTGTTGCCGTAACTTCCGGTAACTTTCAGGGCGTGGTCGTCGGCCAGAATTACCACCACATTTTTTAAATCGGGAAGTTGCTGGGAAAAGCCTCCCAGGGCAAGAATATGAAAATAGATGACAATTATAGCTTTCTTCATCATGATGATAAATTTTTTATATTGTTTAATAAGTTAGCTGCTGATTATTTGAACTAACATAAGATGAAATTTACCGATAATCCCTATTTAGATTACCTGATTTTTTCAGTGGTAGTAATTATTGTGGCCTGGGTGATATCCAGGATATTGAAGACCATAATTAGCAGGGGCCTGATGAAGTCATCCAAGGACTTGAAAATAGATCCCACCAAGTTCTACTTTTTCAGGAATGCCATTAATGCAATTTTGATCATTAGTGCCATCATCATAATATTTTACAACATTCCGGAACTAAGGACTTTTGGTATTTCGCTGTTTGCGGGAGCAGGGATTTTAGCCGCTGCCATTGGATTCGCCAGTCAGCAAGCCTTCTCCAATATCATTGGTGGCATTTTCCTGGTGTTATTCAAACCTTTTAAAGTAGGTGATATTATAACGGTGGGAACCTATTTTGGCATGGTGGAAGACATCACACTCCGGCACACTGTAATCAATGGAATGGAGAACAGGCGCATTGTTATTCCCAATTCCACCATGAGCTCAGAGACCATTCTGAATTCCAGTCTCAATGATGAAAAGGTTTGCATGTTTATTGAAGTGGGTATCAGTTACGACTCAAACATTGACAAGGCATTTTCAGTTATGATAGAGGAGGCTCAGAAACATCCTTTTTATATTGATAACCGGAATGAGCAGGACAAAGCTCAGGGAAATCCACCGATCATCACCAGGGTGACAAGCTTTGGCGACTCTTCGGTTAACCTGCGAGCCCAGGTTTGGGCGCCCGATCCCATTAATGGTTTTACCATGAAATGCGATTTACTGAAGGCGATTAAGGAAAGGTTTGATCAGGAAGGTATAGAAATACCGTTTCCTTACCGAACCATTGTTTACAAAAAAGACCTTTTGGGAGATGGCTAAACGGAAAAAGTCTCAGATCATTAAAAAAGTAGGTCTGCCCCCGGGGTCACTGATCTATGTAGGCCCCGACCACGGGGAGACCAGTAAGCTGCAATTGATTCGATACAACGTTCGGGATATGGAAAATATTGATCCAATTGATGTTTCTGAGTTGTCCGGATCTTTATTGGAAAATGGCGTAAACTGGATCAATGTGGAAGGGTTACACGATGTGGGTTTGGTTGAAAGAATCGGCAACTTATTTGGTCTGGAGCAACTGCTGATGGAAGATATTCTCAACACCGAGCAACGCCCTGGAATTGAATATTCTGAAAATTATGTGTACCTGACCTTAAAGACCCTGCATAGTTTGACACAATCAGAGATTGTCTACGAGCAACTGAGTGTGGTGATGTATGATAATTGTGTAATCACATTTCAGGAGCGATCCGGGGATATTTTCAATGCGATCCGGGAACGCCTGAAACACCCGGATAACAGGTTGTCAAAAAGAGGCACTGACTATCTTTTTTATCGCCTGATCGATACTGTGGTGGATAATTATTTTCTGGTACTGCACAGCCTTTCGGATCAGATCGAAATACTGGAAGACAAAGTGTTCTCCTCTCCGGATCAGGAGACGCTGAGAGAAATTCAGTATTTAAAAAAGGAACTCATCTACCTTCTGAGAGTGGTAGTGCCACTGCGGGAATCGCTGAGCAAACTAATCAGGGATAAACCAACCGATATCTCAGATAGTACCCTGGATTACCTAAACGATGTTTACAGTCACAGTGTACATGTACTGGAGACCCTGGAGACTTATCGAGATATCGTTTCAGGGCTGGTAAATATTTATATGAATAATATCAGTCAGAAGATGAACGAAGTCATGAAGGTATTAACCATAATGGCCTCAATTTTTATTCCATTGAGTTTTGTGGCGGGTGTTTACGGAATGAACTTTGCAAATATGCCTGAACTCCATTGGAAGTATGGCTATTTTATGGTTATAGGACTCATGCTGGCCGCCGGTCTTTCCATGGTATTCTTTTTTCGCAAAAAGAAATGGTTATGATCTAGGCGGGGTTTTCCAACTGGTCCAGATAGCTTACCAAATCGATCAATTCTTGTTGGTCCATCAACATATGCAGGTTGGGGGTCATCAGAGAATTGGCCAACTGTTCAATGGAGACCACCTGGTCCATGGTGTAAGTAATGGTAGACCCTCCAATTTGTTTTACGGTAATTTCCTGCTGGGTGCGGCTTTGAATCAAACCGGTGATCTTGCTTCCATCCGACAGGGTTACCAGGTATCCTTCATAGCCGAAACTGATACCCGCATCCGGCTTGAGAATGGAAACATAGAGTGCTTCTTTTGACAACTTCGAGCCAATTGCGGACAATGCCGGCCCGAAATCAGTGCCTACTCCCTGCACTACATGACATGACTGACACAGTTTTTCAAATACCTGGGCGCCATTTTGCACATCACCCGATAAACTTACCAGCTCATTGATGTTGGGCAATGCCTGGCCATTTTGTTCCTCTATATCCAGGTATTTAGCAGCTTCTTTTCTGATATTAGATCGCCAGGAAGAAGCCAGTGATCCAGCTGCCGGTTGTTTAAGTTCAGGTGGAAAGCTTTGATCTTCCAATAGCTCCAACATACGGTTTTGCCCCAACCAACTACCGGCATAATACTGTGCTGCCTGTTGCCTCAGGGCAGTGGAATTATCGGGGTTCACCATGTAGGACTGCAGGATATCCAGCGATAAATTGTTACCCACAGATCCCAATGCGGCCAGCATTGCTCCGGTATACTGTTCATCATCTCCCTTCAGGACTTCATTTACAAGGCCGGGATCATTAGAAAGTAGAATCCTGGTAGCTTGTTGTCGATTAGGGTCATTCTGTACGATCATTTCAACCAGCTCATCATTGTATTGTGTCAGTTGATACTTCTGGATGGTCAGTAAAAAGTCTTCACTGCCGCGATAGCTTTCTGTGACACTCAGTAGTTGTTTCTTTAAAGAAGGCGAGTTAAGCACATAATCACTGTCCAAATGCCAAAATGCCAGGTTGAGAAATGTGTCATATTTGTCGCCGGCCCGCGAGAGCAAAGCTGCTATGGTTTCATTTTTAGCCTTTGAACGGTGGAAATCAAAAGCTCTGAAATACCGGTTTATGTCTTTCTGGTCATCGGTTTCCAACAGCAGTTCAGCCAGATAAGGTAATGCCTTTTCCGACCTTGTTCTCCACACGATGTCTTTGTTAGGACCTTTTTTCCAATCATCACCTACTTTGGTCATCCATGCCTGGAAACGAGAACCCGCACTCAAATCCGAACCAATACCCAATGCTTCTAAAAACCAGCGGTCGCCCTGGTAGCGGAGTGCCAGATCAGCCCAGAGTGCTGAAGCTTCGGAGCCTTCCAGAAATCTCAACGCTATGGTCATTTCTCTCTGTACCTGAGTGGAGTTACTGGATTCAAATTCCTTCAGGCGGTCCAACAGTTCATCCCCCAGTTTTTGACGGGCAATTCTGATGGCGGTGATTTGTAGATCCTCCTGGCCGCTATCCCTTCCCAGTTCAAAAGCCTCTCTGGGGTTCAACTCAGCCAGCAACCATAAGGCCCGGGCACGAAATAAGGGATTCTCGTCATCAAATAGTCCGAGTAAGGCAGGCTTGGCGGCCTCACCCTGTTTTTTTAAGCCAGTCCAGGCCAAATATCTGGTAGCCTGGTTGGGGCTTTTTAAGGCGGTGATCAGACCATCAATTGATTCAAAATCATGCTCAGGAACCTGGTATTCGATATCGACAGGAGCAACCCTGAAGATCCGCCCTTTCTGCTGATCACCTACTCTGTGACCTCCTACACCGGGATCGTACCAGTCTGAGATGAAAAGTGACCCATCCGGCGCAATGCAAACATCGGAGGGTCTAAACCAGGAATCATCAACTGCTTTCATTATTTCAAGTAAGTCTGCCTGGTAGCCAGCACCGGATTTACTGATGGGGTAGGAGCGGATCACATTTGCACCGGCTTCAGCGTGGATCAGGCTCCCCTGGTAAGTTTGAGGCAACATCGAGCCTTCATATACCAGAATGCCGGTAGGTGATCCGGCGTATAGTTGCAACAGATTAGGAACTACCCCGGGGTCATTTAGGTGCCAATGTTTCAAGGGTATCTCTTCTGCCATACCAGTTCGCTGGGTACGCCATCCCGCTCCGGTCATCTCATCGGTAAACCCGTAGTTACCAAATTCCATAACAAAATTCAGCCTGGTGCCGCGGTTGCCATCATCGTCGTTGTCTGACTGCCAGATATTTCCGTACGAATCAACCGCCAGTTCATACGGATTCCTAAAATTCCAGCCGATGGTTTCCAACTGTGACCCATCGATATTGCACCTGAAAGCCATGCCTTGCCGATAGGGGTTGCCGGAATCATTTACCTGGTTGCCCGCCTGATCTATCACCGGGGTGCTGTCTGCGTGGAGCATCTGATGCATGTCGTTCCCGGCATTGAAATACAGTTTGCCATCGGGACCAAATACCATGGCGTGAATCCCGTGATCGTGTTCTATGCCACCCATCCCAGTGAACATTACCTCTTTGGAATCGGCCTTGTCATCCCCATCCTCGTCAGTGAACACCAGGATGTTAGGACTTTTTGAGATAATCACCTTATTGCCCAGTACAATAATTCCCAATGCAGAATTCACATCATGACCCTGGTAGAAGACGGTTTGCTTATCAGCCTGACCGTCAGAGTCAGTATCTTCCAGGATCAGAATCCGATCACCTTCTGGTTTTTCCTGCCTGTCAGGATTTAACGGAAGTCGATAGTTATAGCCTTCACAAACCCAAATTCGCCCTTTGTGATCCACGTCAATGTTGGTGGGGTTAACCAGTAAGGGTTCATGTGCAAAAAGGCTGGCTTCAAGCCCTTCATCCAACTTCATGGATGACAGGCTGAATTCATAAGATCTTTTCTGTTCTTCGGTAAGTTGGGTAGGATCCGATGGTGGTTGTGAACAATTGAATACCAACAACCACACCAGGATAATTTTAAGGTATCTCATAAGGTCAATTTTAGAGAAAATCCCTCGTTTTTCAAATTTGCAGTAAGATCAACCAAGATAAGTGCAATTTAAAGTTGATAAAGAGCTTCAATTTGCGGCATGATTTATAAATTGTAGGTTTACTTGGTAACAATCTATGAAGGTACTGGTTTCATTAAATATTCCGGAAGCGGGCATTGATCTGCTCAAAAAGGAAGGACTGGATGTTGAGGTCTGGCGGGAGGAAAAACCGCTGTCAAACGATGAGTTAGTGGAAAAATGTCAGGGGGTGGAAGCTCTTATCACCACTGGTATGAATGCCATCAACCGGGACTTTCTACAAAAATGTCAACATTTAAAAATTGTCAGCCAGTTTGGTGCAGGCTATGACAACGTGGACGTGGAAAGTGCCAGAGAACTGGGAATTCATGTTGGCAATGCCCCTGATGCCATGAGTGATGCTACTGCCGACATTGCCTTTACGCTGATGTTAGCCGCCTCCAGGAAAATCTGTTATTTAAATCGTCACATCATAAAAGGAGGTTGGGGTTATTTTAAGCCTCGAGCCCACCTTGGGCTGGAGTTAAAAGGTAAGACACTGGGTGTTTTTGGTTTGGGCCGTATCGGATTTGAAATGGCAAAAAGATGTGTGGGAGCTTATGAAATGAAGGTGCTTTATTGCAGCCGGCAGGTAAAAAACACTGCGGAACAGCAGTTGGGTGCGCAAAGAGTTGACTTCGACACTTTACTACATCAGAGTGATGTCATTTCCGTGCACTGTGCACTAAACGAAAATACCCGGGGTTTGTTTAATAAGGAAGCATTCAGTCAAATGAAAGAAACGGCGTTGTTTATCAATACTTCCCGGGGCCCTGTTCACAATCAGTCCGACCTGTATGATGCTCTGGTAAATGGTGCCATTTGGGGGGCAGGCCTGGATGTTACAAACCCGGAACCTATGAGCCTGGATGATCCACTGCTTAATCTGGAAAATGTCGCCATAACACCTCATATAGGTTCTGCTACGGTAGAAGCCAGGGATGAGATGTCCAGATTGGCCGCTAAAAATATTATTCAGTTTTACCGGGGTGAGACCATCGAAAACCTGGTAAACTAACCGCCAGGTTATGCCTACTGAAAAGCGGCGCACCATAATAATGGTATTAATGATTGCCGCAGGTGAGACTATCTTCCTGCTCCCTTTTGTGGTGGCCAGGATTTTCAGGCCTACCTTCCTGGAGGTTTTTAACCTTACCAACCTGCAGCTGGGAAGCGCCTTCGCCCTCTATGGACTGGTAGCCATGGTGTCATATTTTTTGGGTGGTCCGTTGGCTGACCGGTTTTCAGCCCGCAAGCTGATGACACTGGCCCTGGTGATCACTTCTATTGGAGGCGTTTTGTTCGTTTCCATTCCTTCCTTGACGGTACTTACCTTACTGTATGGCTTATGGGGTATGACTACCATCTTATTGTTCTGGGCAGCATTGATTCGGACTACCCGGGAATGGGGAGGAATTGCAGGGCAGGGATTTGCCTATGGCATCCTGGATGGTGGACGGGGTTTATTCGCAGCCTTATTGGCATCTATTTCCGTGTGGGTTTTTGCGGTATTACTACCTGAAGACCCTGCACTGGCCAGCATTGGGTCCAGAACTGCCGCACTAAAGCAAATAATTTGGATTTTCACCCTCATAGTATTTGCGGTGGCGGGTCTTATATGGGTATTTATTCCCGAAGGGAAGATCAATTCCAATTCCAAAACTTCCAGGCTGACTTTTTCAGGAATAAAATCTTTGATTTACAAAAGGTCTGTATGGTTGCAGGCGATCATCGTGGTATGTGCCTACGTGGGTTTTAAAGCGACAGATGATTTTTCCCTGTTCGTCAGTGATGCTTTCAACTACGATGACGTAGCTGCAGCCAAGGTTGGTACTATTTCTTTTTGGGTGCGGCCACTGGCGGCAGTATCAGCCGGCGTCCTGGCGGACCGCAGCCATGCTTCTACGGTGGCACTGATAGGATTTGTACTGATGTTCGTCGGCAGTCTTTCACTGGCCTTGGGCATACTGGAGGCGGATATGTATTGGGGCCTGCTTATAATAATTATATCCACCAGTGTTGGAATCTATGCGGTTCGAGGGATCTACTTTGCCCTGATCGAGGAGGCCAGTATCCCCCTGGCAGTAACCGGAAGTGCGGTAGGACTAATTTCGGTGATTGGGTTTACCCCGGATATTTTCATGGGCCCCTTAATGGGATTTCTTATCGACAGATCACCTGGTGCACTGGGACACCAACAGGTATTTATGGTATTGTCAGTTTTCGCGGCAGTTGGCTTTGCGGCAACCTTAATGTTCAAGGTGCACAAATACTCGAAAATTTAACACTACTTGTTTTACCTTTTCTGCTAAAGTTGCCAACTTTCAGCCGCTAAATAAAATGTTGTGGCAGATTCCAGGTATTACGCTCTAAGAATATTTCTGAAAAAAAAGTGGCCCCTGGGTTATAATCTGACCATTTTCCTGGGAGTGTTGATCCTGGCCTATGTCATTTCCTACCTGGGAAAGTCCGAGGGAATTGCGGATCAAACTGCTAATGCACTTTTCTTACTGGTGATGGCTGCCGGGTTATGGATATCGGAGGCCATACCACCCTTTGCTGTCAGTATACTGGTAATTGGATTTTCAATTTACTTTCTGGACGATAGTCACTGGCACGTCATCTCTGAGGATTGGCAAGCTTATCTGGGTACCTGGTCCAGTCCGATAATCTGGATCCTGCTAGGTGGGTTTTTCCTGGCTATGGGCGCTCAGATCACCCAGTTTGATCGTAAGTTTTCTCATCTGATCCTGTCCAAATTCGGATCAACTCCCAACAGATTGTTGCTGGGATGCATGTTGACTACCGGGCTGCTTAGCATGTTTATGTCTAATACAGCCACTACTTCTATGATGATAGCTATTGTGATACCAATCATTCAGAGGATCGACCAAAGCGACCCGTTTGTTAAGGCCATGCTCTTGGGAGTGGCAGCGGCGGCAACTCTGGGTGGGATGGGTACGGTGATAGGCAGTCCCCCCAATGCCATCGCCCTGGGAATCATACAAAATGCCGGGTACGATTTTGGATTTTCTTCCTGGATGATGGTGGGTATGCCGTTGGCAATAATCCTGATCTTATTGAGTTGGCTATTTCTAATCAGGTTTTATGCCACTCAACTGGTGGAATTGCCCATGATGGGGGGAGAAGAGGTCAGTCCTTACCCCAACCGCAATACCTTCAGAAACAGGGTACTGGTGGTAGTCACATTTATCATTACCATAGGGCTGTGGATTACCTCCTCATTTCATAAAATACCGGTGGCGGTGATCTCTTTTATACCGATAGTTGCTTTCACTGTGGGAGGAGTAGTCTATGGAGAAGATCTGAAGTTGTTGCCGTGGGACACCCTGATATTGGTGGCAGGTGGTCTTACCCTGGGAATGGTGATCAGTGATTCAGGACTTGATGATTACCTGGTTACCAAGATCCCGGTTTTTAAAAATGTTTATGTAATGGCGGCGGTGCTTGGGTTGCTAACCACTTTTTTATCAAACATCATGAGCAATACCGCAGCCGCCAGTATTCTGATCCCCCTGGGAGTGAGCCTGCTGCCACAGAGTGCGCTGGCTGTTTCCATTATGATCGGTCTGTCAGCTTCCACTGCATTGTTCTTGCCCATTTCCACCCCTCCCAATGCCATCGCATACTCCTACGGTTATCTCAAGCAGTCCGACTTTCGTCCCATTGGTCTGCTACAAGCAATTGTAGGTCCTTTGATCATACTCATGGTAGTGATATTATTCATAGCCTAAGGCCCCCGGGCATGAAGTTGATCAAACTCAATGTCAGTAATGATGGTTTACTGTTGTTGAAAATTCCAGTAAACAGTATCTTGCCCACCAATAGAATTCATCATTAAATGATATGAATAACATCAGGAAAATATTGGTACCGGTTGATTTCTCAGATACTTCAGACAAGGCACTCAGGTACCTGTCGGGGCTGATAGCTAAAAGCGAAAACACCAGGGTAACCTTATTACATGTTTGTGACCCGGAGTTATCAGAATCGGAGCAGGAGTCAATGGAGAAGCAATTGTCTCAGTTGGCCCGGCAATGGGTCGAATCGATACCCGATTGCCAGCAGCAAGTGCAGTGTGGTGGCTTGATCGAAAATATCATTAAGATCCAAAAAGAGCAGAGGTCCGATCTTATTCTAATGGGCACCCATGGATCACAGGACGAAGCCAAAGAAACCAACACTTCAAAACTGGTACTGGAAGCCGATTGCCCGGTATTGGTGATTCCAGCCAACCTGAAAGAGTTCAGTCTAAAGAATATAGTGCTGGCACTGGGAGAAAATACCATTGATAATTCCGGGGGGTTGCAGGCGTTACACGATATCGCCAGAACCTTCGATGCTACCGTCCATGTATTAACCATCAATAGAAACGGAACCCGCCCCTCTATCAAAGAAGAAAACCAGGAGCTGCTGGAATATTATCTGGAGTCATTACTATACTTTCATGCTTTTCCACAGAATTCTGATATTGAACAGGGCATCTCAGATTACCTGGAGGCGCATGATATAGATATGCTGGCCATAATTCCCAGGAATCACACCCATACCGCCAAACCAAGCGAGGGAAGGTTGACTAAACTTTTGACCATGCATACCAGGGTGCCGTTGCTTACCATCGACTAGTTGGATAATATCGCTTTTACATCTTCTTAAAGACTACCACGGCAATAACCAGGGCAACAGCACCTATGGTGACCAGTAACAGGGTCTTCCAGAAAATTTGGTTTGTTAATGATTCTATACGGTCGAAGCTGTAAACCGTGGTTTCTCTGATCATGCCCTCAAATTGTTCTATTGAGGCCTGCCTTTCATTCTGGATTAACGATTCAAACGCCAATCTTTGTTGAATCAACTGATTGATTAATTCCTTCCTCTCCTCGATAAACTGGTCTATTACAACTTTTCTCTCGGAAGCCATAAAATTTAAGGTTTCCCACCTTTGCCGGTCGATATCTGTTAGTACGGTATCTGTAATGGAATACACCAGATAGTCGATAGAGTCTACTGCGTGGGTAAGCCTTTCCAATGAATGGATACTACTTTCAAGTACTGGACCTAATGAATCAGTACCTACCAGGGAGCCAACACTTCTTTCGACATTCCACTCCACTATTTTTGGGGTAAATTCCGCCAGATAGTTCAACCGGTCGGACATATTCCTCATGGCATCTGTAAGCGTAGATACACCACTTTTAAATCCGATGGAAGCTTGCCCCACCCACTGGGCAGTGCCCCCCACAATTGAAGTACGACCTAGATGCTCATCAACAATCGGATACTGCTCGGCAAATTCGTGTATCCTGCGCGAAATTTCCGTGGGATCCCCGGAAAGGAAGCTGTATGTGTCGGTGAATTCCTCCACAAAGTCATTAAATACTACCTGCATATCGGTATGCGCAAAGCTTAAATACTGTTCAGCCTGATAGGTATTCAAATAGTTAACCATTTGTACCGCAAAGACCCAGGAATCCAAAAAACCTATAACGGGATCACTCTTGTATAAAACGTGCTGAATTGACTGAATTGTGCGAATCCTGAAATCAAAAATATTCTGATGGTAGTTTACATTGTTTGCCTTGAACAGGCTGTCAACCTCAAAATCAATCCTGGACGAATACTCCAGCGCAATATCGTGTAGGTGCAGAAAAAGCGTATAATTGGGGACTTCAACTTTTTTTCTCTTGGTATTGAACACATTGGTCTGTGCTACTGCCTGGTGAACAAACAGAATGAGCATGAAAATGGCTATGATGCGTAACATAATGCTGAAGTAGTTTTTTGAGTGGTTACCCTCAATTTACTACTGTCTGTCACAAATGACAACCGAAACCGGTTATGCCAGGATGTACTTCAATCAGAATAGTGGGTTTAGCTAAAAGTCGGTATCGGGTTTGTCCAGTTCAAGTGCTTCTATCCAGATATTTCTGTATAGCACAGGGTGTCCTTCCGCCTGAAGCTTAATTCCCCCGGGAGTGTCCGTAATACCCATACCATCATCATTGCCTCCGTCCAGACCCGAGTTAGGGCCACCCCACACTTTGGTAATGGCCTGGTTTACATGCACCTTTTTACCGTTGAAATACACTGTGGTCATGGCTTTTTCAGTTCTCTTGCCATCCTTGAAACGGGCGGCCCTAAAAACCACATCGTAGGCGTTCCATTTGCCGACACCGTGATACACCTGGTAGGGTGACTCTGTTTCATTAATAATGGCCGCCATACCGTGCTTGGTAGAATCGCCGTCCAGTATCTGGATTTCATAGCGGTTTTGTAAATATACACCGCTATTTCCGCCGGGGGCTGCTATCAGGAATTCCACATGAAGCCTAAAATCCCTGTACTTTTCCTTGGTAACAATGTCTGCTGCTCCATATTTGCCTCCGGCTGCCGCCAGGTCATTGCTGTTCATTACCGTTCCCTTATCTACCGGATCATCCTGTATTTCCCATTTTATGGGCATGGTGGTAGCAAATCGTGGCCCCTCCCAGTAGACCCAGTTCTCATAGAGTGATTCCTTGGTTCCATCAAACAACACGTTTGCTCCATCCGGTGGCAGGGTGCCAACTCCTACCTGGGCCAAAATGGGCAGCTGTGAAAAACCGGCAAGGGAAATTATCACAACGAGAACAAGTTGATATGGGTTTAATGCTTTCATATTTAAGGACATTTGTTTTATTATATTTAATACATTTATTGAACTGATGCCAGAGATGCTGCATTAATATTTGATGATTGTTCACCATTTTGTTGCCAGTTTATGCGAATTTGATGCCAAACCGGCAAGTAGTATCCAGTAGTACCAGTACAATTTTCAAAGGTGGTTGTTACGGGTTTTACTTCGAAAAAGAATAATAATGGGTAAAAAGATTAATAAATATCAGTTAAGAAAACCAGGTAAATGGCTTTGCTCAATGCTTATCCTTCTGGCTCACACAACTACTGCTCAGGTCATAGAGCTCAAGCTGGCGTCAGACGTATGGCCGCCGTTTACCAACGAAGCCCCAAACACCTCATTCGCCATGGATTTGGTGAATGAATCTTTGAAAAGATCAGGGATAGGGACCACTACCGAAATCATACCATTCAACCAGGTGATGCAGGGGCTGGAACAGGAAAACTACGACGGCAGTGCGGCACTTTGGTATACCGAGAAAAGGGAAGAGTCTATGTTGTTTTCCGCTCCCTATTTGCAGAACCGGTTGATCGTAGTAGGACGTCGTGGTGAAAATGTAAGCATGACAAGCTTTGAGGACCTGAAAGGAAAAAAAGTGGCAATTGTCGGAAGTTATGCTTACGGCTCCGATGTGGAAGATGCTGAGGGGGTAATCCTGGTGGCAGGAGATGATGATCAGCAGAACCTGGACCGGCTGCTCCAAATGGAAGTTGACTATATGCTGGTAGATGCCCTGTTAATGGAATATCTGCTAACTCATCAGAAAGAAGAGGTCATCAAGCACCTGCAGGTGGGATCAACTCCATTGGTAACCCGGTCACTTCATTTTGCCATTCGCAGGAATATTGAAGGAGCACAATCGATAATAGAAAGATTCAACCAGGGTATAGTAAAAATGATCTCTGATGGCACCTATAACCGTATCCTGCAATTGAACTGGATCAAGGCCGATGTTGATGGTGACGGAAACCTGGAATTGGTGGGTGGTAAACATACCGGCAAGGCAGCTCCAACCAGCAGTTATGACATTTGGTTTGATAACAGTTCAAACTCTACTCCTGCCAGTCACAGGTATTACGTAGATGGTGAAGTTTATCAGGGCTGGGACAACGTTCCTCAACAGTATAAGGTGCAACCAATAAGTGAACGCCCGGAAGATTTCAAGTTGATGAAATTCAATTTTTAGCGATGATAAGATGATTTTTTCATCCGTAAAAAAATCGCTAATATAGCCTTTGCTGACTGGCCTTAACATTCGTCTGCCGTTAAACTGTAAAACTATGTCTATGAAAGTAATAGGTGCTGGCTTTCCCCGTACCGGGACTAACAGCTTGAAGCGTTCCCTTGAAATGTTGGGATTTTCCAAATGCTATCACATGAAGGAGTTGCTGACCAATCCCGATCAGCTTCCCCTGTGGCTGGCTCTGGAAAACACCGGTACTACCGACTGGGATAAACTTTACGATGGTTTTCAGGGATCGGTGGATTTCCCGTGCTATCCATTCTACAAGGAGCACCTGAAACGCTATCCCGACGCCAAGGTAATATTGACCGTCAGAGACTTTGACTCATGGTATCAGAGCGTCAAAAGCACTATATGGACTGCCGGTCCTCAAACCCCGGGAGAAAAGCTGAAAATGATAGGCCGGGTGTTGACGGACTCCAGGGTCAGAAAAGTAGTTGGTTGTATTAAGTTCGTCAAACGAATGTTCTGGAAAAAACAATTCAACGACCGCTTTTTGGACGAGGCGCACGCCAGGAAAGTTTTTGACCAGCATATTGAAAACGTTAAAGATTTTGTTCCTGCAGAGCAGCTCCTGGTTTACAATATTCGAGATGGCTGGGGACCTTTGTGTGAATTTTTGGGTGTTCCCGAGCCCACGGAAGCTTTGCCCCACCTGAATAAAAGGGAAAACTTCAAAACTATGCTGCAGGGTCTTATAAAGACCGGTAAAATGGTGGAAGCCTGAATTTTCCGAATTTGGGTTTTATCCTGGATATAGGGGATGAGTATTGCAACGTGAAGATTAACGATTATCTGTACCAGGGCCGATTATGAGAAACAGACAAACTTCCAAGGAGGCTTCATTAAAACTCAATTTTAACCAGGGGAAGGTGCCCAAAGCCCAATCTAAGCAAGGTAGCCATCCCGGTACCTCCTGGTCCATGGCCGAGGTAATGGAGGCAGCCACTGAATACTTCAATGGAGATGATCTGGCGGCAAAAGTATGGACCACTAAATATGCCCTGAAAGATGCTGAAGGAAGGTTTTTCGAGAAAACCCCGGATGACATGCATTGGAGGATGGCCAGGGAAATAGCACGGATTGAAAAAAAATATCCGGAAGGTTTGTCCGAAGAGGAGGTATACCGGGTCCTAAAGGATTTTAAACATATAGTACCGCAGGGTGGCTCCATGGCCGGTATCGGGAATGATAACCAGGTGGTTTCGTTATCCAATTGCTTTGTTATCGGCGAATATGATCAAGGCGATTCTTACGGAGCTATTATGCAGACGGACCAGGAGCAGGTCCAGCTTATGAAAAGGAGAGGGGGAGTGGGACACGATTTGTCCCAGCTGCGCCCCAAAGGTAGCCCGGTATTGAATAGTGCCATAACTTCTACCGGTGTGGTGCCTTTTATGGAGCGATTTTCAAATTCTACCCGCGAGGTGGCCCAGGGTGGCAGGCGAGGGGCGTTGATGCTTACACTATCTGTCAGGCATCCGGATGTTGAGGATTTTGTCGATGCCAAGACGGATACTACCAAAATTACCGGGGCCAACGTCTCTCTCAGAATTGATGATGAATTTATGGAAGCGGTGCGGAATGACCGCAGTTATTGTCTGCAGTTTCCTGTCGAGGCGGACAGACCCCTGTTTCAAAAGGAGATCAGCGCCCGAGATCTTTGGAAAAAGATTACCAGAAATGCCTGGAAAAGCGCGGAGCCGGGAATTCTATTTTGGGATACCATTACCCGTGAATCTGTACCTGACAGCTACCAAAGTTTAGGGTTTAAAACCATATCAACCAATCCATGTGGTGAGATCCCCCTGTGCCCATATGACAGTTGCCGGTTACTGGCTATGAATTTATTGGGATATGTCAGCCAGCCTTTTACCAGAAACGCCTCTTTTGATTTTGAAATGTTTGAGAAACATGCGGTGCTGGCGCAAAGAATAATGGATGATATTGTGGATTTGGAGGTAGAAAAAATTGACGGTATTCTCGATAAGATAAATGCGGATCCTGAGGATGACGAAACAAAGAGGGTGGAGCGCAATCTTTGGCAGAAGATCCGTGAAAAATGCATTGAAGGCCGGCGTACTGGTATCGGGGTAACTGCTGAAGGTGATATGCTGGCGGCCCTGGGAATGAGGTACGGGGATAACAAGGCGATCAAGTTTGCGGTTAAGATACACAAGGCACTGGCCCTGGCCACCTATCGCGGCAGTGTAAGCTTAGCTAAACAAAGAGGCCCCTTTCCCATCTATGATGCCAATAAGGAGTTACAAAACCCATTTATTGCCCGAATTAAGAAGGCAGATATAGCCTTGTACCAGGATATGGTAAAATACGGCCGCAGAAATATTGCGCTGTTGACCATAGCCCCGACCGGTACAACCAGTCTTATGACCCAAACCACATCGGGCATTGAACCCTTGTTTAGCGTTTCTTACCTGCGACGAAGAAAAGTAAACGCCCAGGAAGATCAGGACAAGTCAGACTTTGTGGATAAGCTGGGAGATAGCTGGGAGGAATACCGGGTTTTTCATCAACAATTCGACCTGTGGTTAAAGAATAATGGATTTGATACCAGCCAGGTATATCAACTTCCGGAGCTGGAATTGGAGTCACTCATCAGGAAATCACCATACTATCAGGCGACCGCCAACGATATCGATTGGATAAAAAAGGTGGAGATGCAGGGGGCCATACAGGCCTGGGTGGATCATTCCATCAGCGTTACGGTTAATGTTCCTCAGGAAACAGAGGAGGAACTAATTGAAGAGATCTATTTTAAAGCCTGGGAAAGCGGATGTAAGGGAGTAACGGTGTACCGGGAAGGATCCAGGGATGGTGTATTGGTAACGGGATCCAATAGCTCCAACCCGGTTGAGACAGGAGTGGATCACAGGGCTCCGCAAAGGCCTAAATCATTGCCTGCCAGAATTATAAGGTTTCGTAACCGTGAGGAGAAATGGATCGCTGTGGTAGGTATGTTGAATGGAAGACCTTACGAAATCTTTACCGGTTGTGCGGAAGATTCTTTCCTGATTCCCGAATATGTGAATGAAGGTGTGGTAATTAAGAACAGAACAGACCAGGGCAAAAGCCGCTATGATTTTCAGTACCAGGATAAAGATGGTTATAAAGTGACTTTCGAGGGTTTGTCAAGATCCTTCAATGAGGAGTATTGGAACCTGGCCAAATTGATTTCCGGAGTATTAAGACATGGTATGCCCATCAAATCGGCGGTAGATGTGGTATCAAATCTCCATCTTGATGACGAGTCTCTTAATACCTGGAAGAACGGAGTGATCCGGGCACTTTCCCAGTTTATTCCGGATGGTACCAAAGCCAAGAACAGCAGTTGTCCGCAATGTCACCAGCAGGCATTGGAATACCAGGAGGGGTGCCTGACTTGTAAGAATTGCGGATATACTCACTGCAATTGACAATTTGTCGCAATTATTCACTAAACTGATTATTAGAAAGTTACTACCATCATTTTGAATGATTGGTATTCTAAGTGATAGTCACTATAATAGCGAAGTCAGATCAAATGCCCAAGCAAATGTTTTCTTTAAGATATTACTTTTCAGCCTGCTGTTTTGTAAGCTTAATCCTGGTCATGGTTATTTCAGCATGTGGTTCGTCTTCAGATCAAACGAACCAATCGGGAATCGCAAGTGAAGTGCAGGAGTCTCCGCCGAATATGCCCGGTATAGTTGAAGTCAAGGCAGTCGGTTTAACGCTGGAGGCAAAGAACCAGATCTCGTCGGGATGGACTACTTTTAGATTCAAAAATGCTTCTGAAATGATTCATTTTACCTTTCTGTACCGGGTCCCGGATAGCGTGGATTTAGCGGAACATAAGAAAGTGGCCGCGGTTTTTCAGAATTTCATGGATAACTTTAATGGAAGATCACTCAGTGAACCTGCTGCTGGCATGGAGCTTCCGGCATGGTTCAGTGGTACAGTACCCACCGGAGGACCCGGTCTGGTTTCAGCTGGAATAACATCGGAGACCACCGTGTTTCTGACGCCGGGTACTTATATAATGGAATGTTATGTAAAGACCGATGGTATTTTCCATTCTTATAATTCATCTCCAACTCAACCTGGTATGGTTCACTTGTTCAAGGTTACGGATGAGGATAACCAGGCAACCGAACCGGTTCCCAGCTTAACGCTAACTGTCTCTTCAGCAAACGGTATCACTATGGATAATGAAATGTCCGCCGGC
>JAUIKU010000300.1 GCA_030430675.1 Bacteroidia bacterium
TTCAGTAGTCAGCATGCTCAGCAACATCGTTTTTTGTCCGTCAATGCTGTAGGGATACTCTATGACCTGATGCACCGGCCGGTTTTGCTCCTCCTGAAACCGAACCATCACTTTTTGAAAGGCCTTGAGCAATTTGTAAAGCGTTACATCCTGCAATTCCGCTTCAACATTGGTAATTGCCGAAAGAGACCGAATCTCTGACGGAATATTTCCTCTTGATTCCTTCCGGGACCGGTCTAACTCCATCTCCTGTAATTGGGAAAGAACCGATTTGTATTTTTTGTATTCCAACAGATGTTTCACCAGTTCATCTCTGGGATCTATTTCGTTACCTTCTTCATCCAATACCGGCCTGGGTAGTAACATTTTCGCCTTTATCCGCATCAGTGATGCCGCTACAAAGATAAATTCGCTGGCCACTTCGATATTCATCTTTTCCAGATGGTGAATATAATCAAGGAAATCATCTGTAATGGTGGTAATGGGAATATCGTAGATGTCCAGCTCGTCGCGTTGAATAAAAAATAACAACAGGTCAAAGGGGCCTTCAAAAAGAGGAAGTTTTATTTCAAAACTCAAACCGGTATAGGATTAATTCAGGCAAATGACAAAAAAATCGCACTAGTCAAAGATATTATTTATCAGTTGAAATCATTACCGGACTTTTAAAAAAATGTAGTTTTGCCGTTTGTCAGGTTGAAAATATTGGAGTAATTTCCAGAACATAATACCTTTATGCTGGTTATAATACCAACCGAAGATAGTTCCTATGTTGATTGAGCCGGGGAAATTGTTAGCTACCATTAACTGTCCAGAGGACTTAAAACAGCTAAAACAAGATCAACTTGTCCAGTTGACCCAGGAATTAAGACAGTTTATAATAGATAACGTATCGGTTTACGGTGGCCATTTTGGAGCCAGCCTGGGAGTAGTTGAACTGACTGTGGCGCTGCACTATGTGTTCAATACCCCGGAGGATCAACTGGTGTGGGATGTGGGACATCAGGCTTATGGTCATAAAATACTCACCGGAAGAAGAGATAATTTTCATACCAATCGGCTTTACAATGGACTTTCCGGGTTCCCCAAAAGGTCGGAAAGCCCATATGATACATTTGGAGTAGGGCACAGTTCTACCTCTATTTCTGCCGCCCTGGGAATGGCCCAGGCCTCTTCCTATTTAAAATACGACGAAAAGCAACATATCGCAGTTATCGGTGACGGTGCCATGACTGCCGGATTGGCCTTTGAGGCCATGAATCATGCCGGGGTCTCCAACTGCAACCTGCTGATCATATTGAACGACAATTGCATGTCAATCGATCCCAATGTGGGGGCGCTGAAAAACTACCTTACAGACATAACTACATCCAAAACCTATAATAAGGTAAAGGACGAATTGTGGCACGCTCTTGGCAAACTGAGCAAATTTGGTTCTTCTGCCCGTGATGTGGTTTCCAAAGTTGAAAATGGAATAAAGTCGGTGCTGCTCAAACAGAGCAACTTATTTGAGGCCCTAAATCTGCGCTATTTCGGCCCGGTTGACGGACATGATGTGGATCACCTGGTTCATGTAATGAGAGACCTGCAAAGTATCCCGGGGCCCAAAATACTACACTGTATTACCGTTAAAGGCAAAGGATTTCCGGAAGCTGAAAAAAACCAGACCAAATGGCATGCTCCGGGGAAGTTTGACAAAGTCACCGGGGAGATCCACAAAAAGACATACGATACCCCGCAGCCACCCAAGTATCAGCAGGTTTTCGGTCATACCATGGTAGAACTTGCCGAAAAGAACGACAAAATTATGGGCATTACCCCGGCAATGCCCTCCGGTTCCTCCCTGAATATCATGATGGAAGCTATGCCGGACCGCGCTATCGATGTGGGAATTGCGGAACAGCATGCCGTTACCTACAGCGCAGGACTGGCCACCCAGGGAATTATTCCTTTCTGTAATGTTTACAGCACTTTTATGCAAAGGGCCTACGATCAGGTGGTCCACGATGTTTGTATTCAAAATCTGCCGGTAAATTTCTGTTTGGACCGGGCAGGTATTGCGGGAGCAGACGGACCAACACACCACGGGGCCTATGATCTGGCATATATGAGGTGCCTTCCTAACATGATAGTATCGGCTCCTATGAACGAGTCGGAACTGAGAAATCTTATGTTCACCGCCCAATTACCCCGTACGGAGTGCGCCTTTACCATCCGCTATCCCAGGGGACAGGGGGTTATGCCGGAATGGCGTACACCAATGAAGGAAATTCCTATAGGCAAGGGACGAATGATCATGGAGGGTGAAGAGCTGGCAATTCTCACTATAGGCCATATTGGCAACTATGCAGTGGAAGCATGTAAACAACTACAGGAGCATCATCTCTATCCCGCCCATTTCGACATGAGATTTGTTAAACCACTGGACGAAGAACTGCTTCACACGATATTTTCAAAATATCCCAGGGTACTCACCGTGGAAGACGGATGTCTGCAGGGAGGATTTGGCAGTGCTGTTATTGAATTTATGGCAGATAAAGGATACAGCGCTACGGTAAAACGGCTGGGTATACCAGACAAAGTAGTGGAGCACGGTCAGCAAATCGAGCTTCACAGGGAATGTGGCTTTGACCCCGAAGCCATAGTCAATTCGGTGCTTACCATGATGGCCGACCGGGCAGCTGAGTCATACAGCTAGTGCTCTGATTTTCAGCATTTTTCTAATTTATGGTCTAGCACTTTAAAATCTTACCGGTTTTATACCCATGTAATTTTTGGCAGAAACATTGCTTTTCTATGCTGCCAAATAGTGCTAACTCGTAACCAGAAAAGAATTCAACCTAAATGGATTTGAAAAATTTTGCCTGATTTAAATAGTTAAAATCATGTTACTATACGAGAAAATTGAAAGTATTGAAATGTGGAACCAATGGGCTTCGCTGGTTTCATATGCAGCAATTACCTTTGGCCTGGGCATTCTGGCGTATTTTTGGATACGTTTGATGCTGGCCCGGGGGTATAAAGCCAAATACGATTTCCGGAATCTGCACGAAATCAGGCTGTTGTTCTACACCAGCGTTTTTCTGATTTCCGGAATCGCTATCTATCTGACTACGCTTTCCTCTGAGCCCACCGTGGTATGGTTTATTGTCAGCTTGTTCGTAGCGATTATGATGTCAATTCTGGCGATTTCTGTTATTCACAACTTGCTTAACTTCTACTATCCCACATTCCTGGAGAAGAAGCTTCAGCACCTTCGCTACAAGCCCCGGATTTCCCCGAAATCAGGTAAGCCCATGAAGCTTTTAAGTGAAGAGGAAGAGGATGTTCATCTGGACGAAGGTATGCAGGCAGAAGAAAACATATTTTCGGTGGATTACGATGTATGGGTGGACGAAGAGTCCGGCTACACACAAATTGAAAAATATGCCGGACACCTTCATGCCATCGAGTGTCCTGAATGTACATATCAAACTTTGAAGGTGGTGAAAGAGGAACTGTTGGAGTCACCCACGGAAACAGAACCCGGACAGCTGCTTAAATACCAGAATTGCACGTATTGCGGGCACAAGGTTAAAAAAGCTTTCAAAGTAGCCCCATTATCCAAGATTTCAGAAACTTCAGATCAGGTGACGGTTGTGGTTTCTTAATAATTCAATGTGTTAGATCAGGTGTAAGTCCCGCTGTACTGGCGGGACTTTTTTTTTGCCGACTACCACCTGATACAAACGTTTTGCGTTTCCGTGAAAAAACGCAGTGCTTCCTCTCCCCCTTCGCGTCCCAATCCAGATTTCTTCATACCACCGAAAGCTGTCCTCAAATCTCTTACCAGCCAGCAATTCACCCATACCACGCCACATTTCAGTGAGCCCGATACCCGATGTGCCTTGTCAAGGTCCCGGGTCCATACAGATGCAGACAACCCATATTCGATATCATTTGCCATTGCAACCGCTTCCTGTTCATCCTTAAATGGTATTAGTGATATTACCGGACCAAATATCTCTTCCTGATTAACCCGGCATGTATTGGGCAACCCGTCGATAATGGTGGGTTCAATATAATATCCTTGGCTGCATCTTCCGCTGATAGTTACCCGCTTGCCACCGGTTAAAATGGTTCCTCCATCTGCCACCGCAAGATCAATATATTTAAGCACCTTATTCATATGTGCCTCCGAGATCAATGCGCCTATTTTGGATTCCGGGTCC
>JAUIKU010000301.1 GCA_030430675.1 Bacteroidia bacterium
TCTGGTACCTTGTAATTCAAATTTCTTACTCACTTCAGCGTCAAACCCAATTCCGGCGGTACAAAAGAAGTGCCATCCGTCAATGGTTCCACAATCAATAGATCGGATATGGTATTTATTAATAATTGACAGGGATTTTGCCACATTTCTTGATATACCCAGGTCCCGGGCCAGCCCGTTACCAGAGCCCATTGGAATCAGACCCAGCACGGAATCGGTTTTAATCAGGGCACGGGCACATTCGTTCATAGTGCCATCTCCGCCTACTGCTACCACTATGGAAACACCGGAATTTACAGCTTCCTGTGCCAATTCAAAACCGTGTCCCGCGCGTTGGGTAAAGTGGATGGAATAGCTGAATTGTGACTTATCCAGGTAACGGTTGATCTGATTGGCAAAACTTGAGGTACTTTTGGTGCCTGCTTTGGGGTTGACAATAAAGGTCACATGAGAATTATGACCTGGAAGTACCACCTTTAATTATTTGACTCTTCCAGTTGGTCTTCCAATCTTTGAGGCAGATTGGTCTCCACCCACTCTTGATAGTTGCCGTTATATCCAGCCGATTGCTGCAGGGCAGCTATTTTATTATTTATGCTTTGGATCAGTTCCGACGAAAGGAATTCCTGTCTTTCAATACTGGCAGCTATATTGCTAACCTGGGTTTCAACATCATTCTCGGAAGCCCGCAACCAGTCTTCATAATCCTGCTCCTGCCATTCCAGGTATTGATCCATCACGTCTAAGGCAATCTCTTTGCCATGCATCATTGATTCCTTGATATTTCCGCGGCCGGTAACTGCATTGCCAAGCGCAAAAACATTTTCAAATCCCTCCAAGCGACAGCAATCATCCTCGTCTACTGCGAATGTTGAACCGCGGTCGGGAATACCTGGTATTTTTTCAGGTAAGCTTCCGATAGAACTTATTACCAGTGGAGATTTAAACGTTTGATACTTTCCTTCAACCGGAATTACCTTGCCATTTTCGATTTTGGTTTTCTGAAAAACAACACCGGTAAGGCGGTCATTTTCAACCACCTTTTCCACTGGTGCCCAACAGGGCTCAAACCTGAACAGGTATTTTTTGAGAAAATTGTCCATTATTTTTTTGCGGACACCCTGTGCCTTTTCAAGTTGCTCCTGGGTATCTGTGGGCTGTGTGGAGAGCGGCATATCTATGTCACGGCGCCGGTAAAACAAGGTGCAACCTTTAAGACCCAGGTCGGACAAAGAATAGCCGAGTTCCTCCAGTACTTTGGAAATACTGCGGTCCAAAGTGAACATATCTACCTGGTGCCCCCGATCAGCCAATGCCTTCTGTACCGTCTCGATCATCAGGATTTTTACAACATCCAAAGAAGCCAGTCCGCCGCCGATCACCATGGCATCATCCACCAAATGATATGGCTGGCCCTGAAAGGTAGGCTCATGGTAATGATTAAACCAGTAAACCAGGGGGTTTTGATAGTACAGCCCCTTGTTTACATACTGATCAATATCTTTGATGGGTAAGGGCCGGTCCTTCCAGGCTCCGGTTGCCAACAATACCGCTGAGAATCCCCAGTTGCTGGCAACATCCAGAAAATCGATATTTTCGCCCAAACGCGCTTTTGGAACAAATTGCACATTGGGGTGTGACAGTTTTTCGTTGATTCTGGCTTCTTCTTTATCTCTTAATTTTTCGTGCCATTTGGGCAAGCCGTCTTCAATTTTTCCATATGGCAGCACATTTTGGTCAAACACCACCACTCTAAATCCTCTCCTTGCCATTTGAAACGCCGCTTCGGATCCGGCAACCGCCCCTCCGAAAATTGCCACGAAATGATGGCCTGGATGTTCCATAAAGTTTGGGTTAGTTTTGTAGCCTGTTAATTTATTTTACTTCCCATATATTTCCACTGCGCAAAAGTTCATCCACGTTATTGAAACTGGCTTTTTCCCGGCTGTGCTGGAATTGTTCCTGCACCAATTGATCGTACGTTGGTGCGTGTACTGATCTGATAATGCCCAGTGCCATAGGGAAATGAGGAGGACTCATTCTTATCAACATGTTGTGAATGGCGGTATCCATTTGATGCGCATCGTGAACCAATATATCGGATTCACTGACACCGTTTTCACCCAGTTTTACAACTTCCAGTCTGAATCCGTTGAGAACCAGTCCCTTCTCTTGGTCTTTTCCGAATAACATAGGCTTGCCATGCTCCAGATGCAATTGAAAATCATCTTTATTTTCTTTTGCAGTTACCGCACCGTGGGCTTTATCATTAAAGATCACACAGTTTTGTAGAATTTCAATGAGGCTTGTCCCCCTGTGCTGTGATGACTCGACGAAGATTTGCGTCATCAGTTTGGGATTAGTATCTATGGTACGGGCGAAAAAAGTGCCTCCTGCTGCCAATGCCAACTCTCCGGCGCTGAATGGTCGCTCGATACCTCCCATCGGGGTAGATTTAGTTACCTGACCAAACCGGCTGGTGGGACTGTACTGACCTTTGGTCAGTCCGTAAATTTCATTGTTGAACAGCAAGACGTTAATATCGATATTCCTTCTGATGGCGTGAATAAAGTGGTTTCCTCCAATAGCTAGGGCATCCCCGTCTCCGGTAATCTCCCAAACGTTTAATTTGGGGTTTGCCAGCTTTACTCCGGTGGCTACTGCAGGCGCCCTGCCGTGTATGGTGTGAAACCCATAGGTATTCATGTAGTAGGGAAACCTGGCAGCACATCCGATGCCCGATATGAACACAAAATCCTCCTTTTTCTCAGGAATCTGAGGTAGCGCATTCTGGATGGCACTCAATATGGCATAGTCCCCACAACCCGGGCACCATCTGACCATCTGGTCGCTGGTAAAGTCCTTCTTAGTTAATTTGGGCTGTGGTGAATCAACAGCTTGTTCAGGCATAGTCCTATTGGTTAAGTACGGATTTTATCTTTTCTTTTAGTTCGGTGATGGTAAAGGGCAATCCCTGCACCTTGTTTAATTGCAGGTATTTGTATTCGGGATAGGTCTGACGCAAATACCCGGCAAGCTGCCCGGAGTTTAATTCTCCCACCAGTATGTTTTTGTAAGAGCCCAAAATTTGGCTCAGATTTTTGGGGAGCGGATTGAGATAATTGATATGTGCCAACCCCACACTAATACCTTCCGCTTCCAGTTCCTTTACTGCAGACAGCATTGATCCGTAGGTGCTGCCCCAACCCACCAGCAAAAGATCTCCTGATTTGGCTCCGATTATCTCCTGTTCGGGAATGAAATTAGCTACTGCACTGACTTTCGCAGCTCGCACATCGATCATTTTTTGATGATTTACCGGATCATAGGATACGTTGCCAGTAACATCTTCTTTTTCAAGGCCGCCTATGCGGTGTTCCAGGCCTGCCATGCCAGGTACCACCCAGTATCGGGATTTTTTCTCGGGATCGCGAAGGTAGGGCTGGTATGATTGTCCGTTTTCTTTGAACTGCGGAACCTTGATATCCGACAAGTCCGACATTTGAGGCAATTTCCAGGGTTCCGAGCCATTGGCCAGATATCCATCGGAAAGGAACATTACCGGTGTCATATGTTCAACAGTGAGCCTCGCTGCTTCATAGATGAACTGGAAACAATTAGCGGGGGTGCTCGGCGCAATAACGATACAAGGGCTGTCGCTATTTCGGCCATACAGCGCCAGGTTTAGGTCTGCTTGCTCGGTTTTTGTTGGTAATCCTGTAGAGGGCCCACCCCTTTGCACGTCTATTATGATCAGCGGTATTTCCGCCATCACCGCCAGACCAATGGCTTCACCTTTCAAAGCAATTCCTGGTCCCGCTGAAGCGGTTACTCCCAGCTGTCCGGCGTAACTGGCACCAATGGCGGAACAAACCGCCGCTATTTCATCTTCCGCCTGAAGTGTAATTACCCCCAGGTTTTTATACTTCGATAGTTCATGTAGAATATCGGATGCCGGTGTGATGGGATAGCTTCCATAAAATAATTTGCGGCCTACTTTCTCCGCTGCGGCCAGCAATCCCCAGGCAGTGGCCTGATTTCCGGAAATATGGCGATAGGTCCCTTTTTCAATTTTTGCGGCCGGCACCTGGTATCTGGATGCAATAACCCGAATGGTTATAGCATAATTGTATCCGGCATCCAAAGCCTTCTTATTAGCTTCAATTAGCACCGGGTACTTGCGAAACTTTGCTTCGAGAAATTTGATG
>JAUIKU010000051.1 GCA_030430675.1 Bacteroidia bacterium
GGAGAGGTATGGGTGGTAGCTCTTACGCTGGCGGCAGTTGCCAGTATCGAAACGTTATTGTGCATTGAGGCAGCCGACAAGATGGATCCTCTCAAAAGGTATACCGATACCAACCGGGAGCTCAAAGCGCAGGGTGTGGGCAATATGCTTAGCTGCCTGATTGGCGGAATACCACTCACCTCCGTAATTGTGAGGACTACCGCCAACATAACCTCAGGTGGAAGAACCAAGGTTTCAGCTATCGCTCATGGAATATATCTATTGATCGCTGTTTTGGTTATTCCTTCACTGCTGAATAAGATCCCGCTGGCCTCTCTGGCTGCCATATTATTAATGATTGGGTATAAACTTGCCAGTCCCAGCAAATTCGTCAGCATGTGGAAGAACAACAGAAAATTTCAGTTCGTCCCCTTCGTGGTCACCATCATCGCCATTATAATGACAGATTTACTTATCGGGGTTGGCATCGGATTGGCTGTCAGTGTTTATTTCATCTTGAGAGGAAATGTGAAGTTGGCTTACTTCTTTATGAAGGATGAGCACAACCAAGGAGATACCATATACATGGAACTAGCTCAAGAAGTATCATTTTTAAACAAAGCCGCCATCAAGCAGACTTTTGCGCACCTGCCCAAGGACAGTAAATTAGTTATTGACGCCTCAAGCACGGTCTATATTGACTATGACGTACTACAACTAATAAAGGAGTTTGTCAATGACGGTTCTAAAGAACAAAATATCACGGTCAATCTTATTGGGTTCAGGAAAGAATACAAGATTGAGAACTCGGCGACACATGTAACTTCCATAGTTCCTGATAATACAGGGCTGGTATCTCCCGGAGTTTTATTAAATGGAGCCAAAGTGCCATCTAACATTTTAAAGGTTACCGAACTGTCCGCTTAACAGGAGTAAAATGCTCCGGAGCCCAGTTCGTCATCCGATCCGGAGGATTCTACTCCCCCGGCTAGTGCTCCAAGTATTGATCTGGAACCTGCCCCATAAAGGATGTCCCACCTTTATTGGTCCCACTTCCTGGCACTGGTTTGGCCGTTTTCGGGGAAATCCCTGGGTGGTTTCTGGGTCACCTTGCTGGTGGCTGCCCATTCGGTACCCCGTTGAAAAGTGGTTATAAAACCAACACATTCCATGGAGTAATCCATATGACCCAAAGCGGTATGAAATACCCTACCCTTCCCGTAATCCACGGTAAAGATCATGGGTTCGTGATTGCCGGTGCCTTTCTGATCGGGTGCAGAATATGCCGTGGCCAGTACCGTAAGATTTTCCGCAGGGCCGCACAATTGGGCATATAACTCGTCTTTAGTGTGCAACCATTGCTGGGGCAATCCTTTCATCACAGGATGCTTCGGTGCTCTGTTTTCCATTACAAATTCATGTTGAGGTCCGTGTGACCCACATCCCTGTTCCGGCTCGGTATAATGTTCTTGTCCCTGGTCATCCATGCTTACAAAATAGCCGCTACCTTCACCCCGGCCTCCCCAGCCTCCTAATCCTATCATGCGGTTGTATTCCTCCCAGTCTCCCCATGAATTATTGGCGGCATGGACCACCACCAATCCCCCGCCTGCACTCATGTAGTTTTCAAAATTGGTTTTGATATTGTCAGGCCAGGTAGAAGCTTTCCACCCCATATTGGTTATCACAACCTGGTAATTCTTAAACTCCGGATTAAAATTCGGGTCCGGTTTAGGTTCTTCTACCGGAGCGGTCTGCTGCCCATTTTTCAAGGGATACATCGACAACAGTTCCCTTATGTCATCCAAACCGATACTCTTGTCGTAATGCGGACCCTGCCAGGTGTATGCGGTGCGGTAAATATCAACCTCGAATAACCCGGTCTGCTCCAGGTAATCTTTCATCATCATGGTAGTTTTGGGCCATACCCCGTGATTGTTCTCTCCATCGATGATCAGAGCCTTTATTTTTGTTTGGCCGGCCTGTGATAATATTACCGATGGAATTACCAAAAATAATGATGTCACCAATAGGGCTGAAAGTATCTTTTTCATGGTTTTAGTAGGTATTCTAGACATTGAATCTAAAAAATATTCATTACAAACCACTGTTAGCTACCAAAGAATAGATACCAGCAAAGTACCGGACTTTGTTGTTTAACAGGACCCCACCAATCTCTAATTCTTAATTGCCTTGGCCGGTCCCCCTTCCACAATTTCCGGGTTGACCTTGGATTCGAACTTTTTGAAGTTTTCACGGAACAGGTCCACCAACTTTTCTTTGGTGGTATCATAAGCCTGCTTGTCTTCCCAGGTATTCTTGGGTATCAGGATATCCGAGGGCACATTGGGACATTCCAATGGAATCTCAAAACCAAAATCGGGGTCCTGGGTAGTGGCTGCCTGGTCAAAGCTTCCGTTGTGAATGGCATCGATCATGGCTCTGGTGTACTTTAATTTGATCCTGGAACCAACCCCATGGGCACCACCGGTCCAACCGGTATTGACCAGCCATGCCTCTGCCCCGTGCTTTTTCATTTTTTCCGCCAGCAATTCCGCGTAGCGGTTAGGATGCCACATCATAAATGCCGCCCCAAAATTAGCGCTAAATGTAGCTTGAGGTTCGGTAACACCCATCTCAGTTCCGGCAACCTTGGCAGTATACCCCGAAATAAAGTGATAACTTGCCTGCTCCGGGGTCAGTTTGGCCACCGGGGGCAAAACTCCAAAAGCATCGCAGGTAAGGAAAATTATATGTTTGGGGTGACCTGCCACACAGGGAACCTGCACGTTATCGATGTAGTCAATGGGATAGGAAGCCCTGGTGTTCTGGGTAATTGAGGTATCTGAATAATCTACTTTCCTGGTTTTCTCGTCATACACTACATTTTCAAGCACTGTCCCGTACCGAATGGCGGCAAATATGTCCGGTTCATTCTCAGCGGAAAGATCAATGGCCTTAGCGTAGCAGCCCCCTTCGATATTGAATACTCCTTCATCGGTCCAGCAATGCTCATCGTCACCGATCAATTTTCTTTTGGGGTCTGCGCTAAGAGTAGTTTTACCTGTGCCTGACAGGCCAAACAAAAGAGTAACATCACCTTCTTCTCCTACATTTGCAGAGCAATGCATAGGCAGCACCTCCTGCAGGGGCATTAAGTAATTCATAATAGAAAAAATACCCTTT
Organism: Bacteroidia bacterium; assembly: GCA_030430675.1. GTDB lineage: Bacteria > Bacteroidota > Bacteroidia > Cytophagales > Cyclobacteriaceae > SZUA-3. The sequence continues at coordinate 3,166 of JAUIKU010000051.1, forward strand.
TTCATTTCCCCCGCATATTCAGTACCCAATATGACAATCTCCTTCCGCTCCAGGTTTACGTCAATACTGGTTTTGGAGGTCATCGACGAAGTGTATATGTTTGCCGGGAAACTGCCCGCATTGAGGATCAGGTAGTCTGGCTCAAAAGTCTCAAGCTCTTCCTCCGAAGGCATTATCAACATGTTTTGCATGAAAAGTGCGTGATAGGCCCGGGTACAAACTATGCGAACCGACAATCGATATTTGGGGTCCCACCCGGCATAGGCATCCACCACATAGAGTTCGTCACGGGTGTTGAGATAATCCACCGCCCTCTCGTGATTAACCATGTAGGTATTTTCGTCTAGTTCAATGTTTACCGGTCCCCAGTCAATGTGGTTTTCCGATTGCGAATGACGTACAATACGTTTGTCCTTGGGGCTTCTTCCGGTCTTTTTACCGGAGTAGACCATTAAGGCCCCTACATCGGAAATTGCAGAACCACTTTCCAGTCTCAAAGCTCTTTCGTACAAATCAGGCACACTGGTATTGCGCCATATTTTGTCCACTTCTATTCCTATATATCGGAGATCGAAATCCATAATTTAATACTGTTTTAAAGTTATACCTCAGAAAGATAAAGGTACGGATCGAAGCTAACAATAGCCAAATCAATCCCAGGATGATTTTTATCATTTTTTAATTATCTCCTGAACCCATCCGTCCTGCCTTTCCTTCAAAACCCCTATGAAAAATCTGTTTAGCTTTTAGCTCCAAAAATACTTCTTGTATGCTGATTATTAATTGGTTACATTATATAACCAAACCAGAAACTATCACTAAACTTCAAATATCATGAAACCCAAAAAACACTCATTGGCCGGCCTTTCCCGATTGGCAATCTTTTTGATGACATCAGCAACTATTGGTCTGCAATCTCTGGCACAAGAAACCTCTGTATGGCAGTTCCGGCAGGTAGCACAGGACGACATGCAGGAATTCATAGACCGCGAAACGAAATATTGGAGCAAGGTGGCCCAGGCGGCCATCGATAAAGGTAACCTTACCTTTTGGGGCCTGTTTGTAAAACAAGGCGGGTTCGACCTGCCCAATACTCCTAATGTTGTCTTCATCAATACGTTCAAGGATATCGATGCCGCCAATATGGCGGAAATATGGGATGCCTCAGCGGTATTTCCGGATATACCTTTAGAAAACATGGTGACCAGCACCATCAGTAATACCCTTCATATGATCTTTGTAAGGCCGGGTAATTGGGTTCAAAAGGAAGGTGCTTCACCTCCGGATGACTTCAATTTCGTAAGGTTTATCTTTCACAACACCAATTCACCAGCTGAATTAATCGCACTTGAAAATGAACACTGGGCACCTTTTATAAAGTCGGCTATGGAATCGGGACACACTTCACAACTGGCCTGGGGAAATGCCACTATATTGGCGCCTTCTGGTCCCAACATCCCGGCAAATACCATATCCTATGACATCTATCCGGATTTTAAAAGTGCCCTCACCGGTGGTTTTTCAGCGGACGCTGATGTGGAATTCCCGGAGGAAGGACTAAGCAAGATCAATGAGTTGGAGATTAACCGGCGCATTAACAATGTATACCGGAGAATAATGGTGATCAATGCGGAGCCGCCAAATTAATACCGGTTATATCGCCTTGCTAAACTTGCTCTCTGCATTTGTGGACCGGGTCATATATGCATCAAACTGGCTGCATATATTCCTGACAAAAGGTTTTCCTTTGGAGGTAATGGTCAATTGATCTGCAGCATATTCAATCAGGCCCTCCGCTTGCATATCATCCAAACCCTGTAACTGCCCCGTTGTCAGGGTTTGGAGCAAGTCGGCATGCAACCCCGATCGTCCCCTGCAAATTAGCTCCAGGATGGTATCTCTTATCACCCGATCCTGTTCGCTTAAAAAATGTCCCCGGAGCAGGGGCAACCCCTGCGATTCAACTTGTTGTTGATAAAGCGCTACATCCTTTACATTCTGAGCATAAGCACTGCCACAGTCGCTGATAGCCGATACACCGAGACCAATCAGCAGGTCGGTGTAGCTTTCCGTATATCCCATAAAATTCCGGTGCAGGGTACCGTTTTGGAATGCTTTGTATATGCCGTCGTTTTCCAGGGCAAAGTGGTCCATGCCGATATCCCTGTATCCCAGCTTCAACAACATATTCTTACCAATCTCATAGAGCTGGTATTTCTTAGATTCTTTTGGCAAATCATCTTCGGAGTACCCTCTTTGTGAAGGAGATTTCCAGGGAATATGAGCATAGCTGTAAAATGCAATACGGTCGGGTTTCAGCTCACCCACCTTTTGGAAGGTTTGTTGAATACTATGTTCTGTCTGGAAAGGCAGTCCATAGATCAAATCGAAATTAATAGAATCATAACCTAAGCTCCGGGCCTGTGCCACCACTTTTGCCACGTTCTGAAAATCATGTATCCGGTTTACCGCCTTTTGCACCCTGGCATCAAAATCCTGCACACCAAGACTCAACCTGCGAAAACCCAGCGAATAAAGCGTTGATAAATGTTCCTGGGTGGTGTTGAGGGGATTTCCTTCAAACCCAAAATGGTGCTGCGGGTGTATCACACATTCATCCAGAATATTTTTCAGTAAGTGGTGCAGGTTTTGGGGACTGAAAAATGTGGGTGTGCCACCTCCCAGGTGTATTTCACGAATCAACGGTGGTTTACCAAACAGACGCAGGTAATGCCGCCACTCCTGTAACAGACTGAGTATGTATGGCTGTTCTACCTGATGATTGCGGGTGATCCGCTTGTTGCAACCGCAATAGGTACAGAGACTTTCACAAAATGGCAAGTGCAGGTATAAACTGATGCCGTTAGCATCATTGGTGGCTTTGAAGCTCGATTTTATGTGCTTACCCCAGAACCCTATATCCATGGGTTGTTCTTCCCAATAAGGCACAGTGGGGTAACTGGTGTACCTGGGAACCGGTACATTGTATTTTTTGATCAGATCCGATTGCATCTTCTATGTCAGTTGCGGAGACTAAAGTAAATTAGAACCGGTTACCATTGAGTGCCATTGGACAATACGAATTATGATTAATGTCATTGATTGGGTGGTCAGTACAAAGCTGCCCCGACCGTTTAACAAAATTTCAGTTCAATGAAGATTTTCCGGATCTCGTTTTTAAAACGATAAAACTCTAATAATTTTAGTACTCCTTAAACGCTTCCCTCAAGTTGAAACGAACTTTGCTGATTATTTCCGGCAGTCTGGTTTTACTGGTGGTCCTGTTTTTCACCTTATTACCATCCTTTGTCAAACGCTATGTTAACCAGAGCGGCAAAGAATTGTGTGGCCGTAACCTGGTTTTGGATGGCGTGTATCACAACCCTATTACCGGCTATACTCGCTTTACCGGGTTCCAAATGCTGGAGCGCGAGGATACCGCAACCTTTGCCTCATTTGATACCCTGGTGATAAACCTGGACCTGTACAAATTACTGGCTGGTACTTTTTCCATTTCTGAGTTGCGTTTAGTTGGACCTGAGATCAATATTAACCAGGTTGATACAGTTTATAACTTTAGCGATCTCATTGAACGTTTCTCCCAACCCGAAAGTTTGCCACCGGATACTACCGCCGAGCAAGGCCTGAATATTGAGCTGAAGAACATTTCCCTGACACATGGATTAACCACCTACCGTGATCTGGTGTCCAATCGTGAGTGGCATTTCGACGATATCGACGTGGCCATACCCGGAGTGTATTTTGATAATCAAAATACCAATGTCGACCTTGATCTGCGTTTGGTGGACGGGGGTGAAATTCTCAGCAATATGGCCTATAACAACCAAAGTGGCAGCTACCAGGTAAACCTGCAGCTAACCGAAATTAACCTGGGAGCCGCCAGGGAATACATTCAGGATTACCTGGTTATTTCGGACTTTGGAGCTAACCTTGATGCCAACCTGGTAATAAATGGGCAGTTGGGATCACCGGACCAGCTGACAGTTACCGGTCTGGTGGATGTCAATGATTACTACTTTGAAGATAGCAAGCAGCTGAAGTTTTTTTCCGGCCGGCAGGTACGTGTCGATATAGAAGAGCTTATTCCTTTGAAGCAAAAAGCTATACTAAGCTCAATTACCATACAGGATCCTTCACTGGTTTATGAGTTTTATACGGATTCCACTGATAACATCAGGCCATTAATACGGCAAGATTCCACCGCTGAAATTGGAAGTAGGAAAGACATCGACCCATCAGCGCAGGCGGAGGTCGACTCATCATCAGCCAATCTGGACTTGCTTATCAGGCAGGTTAACATCGAAGGAGGTCAGCTGGATTTCAGGGACCACAACCCCGGTTCCCTGTTTGAATATCAGTTTTTCGAAATAGCGGCAGTATTGGCGGACATTTCCCCAACCACCAAATCCAGGCTGGAGGTAAATGCAAAAGCTCCTGACAACGGCACATTGGCGCTGGAATGGGAAGGAAATGTCTTCGATCTGAACCAGCAGGCTTTTACACTTAAGACCAATATACCCGGACTGCCCGCTTTTTCTCCCTATACCATTAGTTTCTTCGATGCCCCTATAGAAAGAGGGCGTTTCAATTATATCAGTACCAACCATATTAATAACGGTCAGTTGGAAGGGCTGCACACCATTATGGCCTCAGACATCACCTTGGGAAAAAGTACCGGATTTAAAAGCCTTTATAATGTCCCTTTAAAAATCGGCTTATACCTGTTAGAGGATAAAAACGGAGATATCCACCTGGAAGTACCGGTGGCAGGTAGTGTAAACGATCCAAACTTCAGATATTCCAAGATAGTGGTTAATGCCATCATAAACGGAATTGTTAAACTGATCACCTCTCCCATTGCCTTGATTGGAAAACTGGTGGGGGCCGGCGATGATTTTAAAGACATTGCATACAACCCTATCAACGTGGCCATTACTCCTGATATAGAAACCAAACTGGACTACCTGGTGGATGCCATCAGCGAAAAACCCCAGCTGCAGTTTAAAATGGTGCAGCAGTTCGATCCGCAACAGGCAGGACAGGATATGGGATTATACCTGGTAAAGCATGACTATTATCTAAAGACCCATGAAAACACTGGCATTGTGGATTTTTATATGATCAATAACATTGATGAAAAGGATCCGGAGTTCCAGCAGTACCTGGCGGAAGTCACCGGGCGCGAAATCGAAAACAATAAATCAATAGTTGAAGCTTGCTACACGCTTAAAGAAACGGAAATACTGGCGGCTTTGGATACTATACCGGACTCGTGGAATCGACAGATCACTGCCTATCTTAACCAGAAGACCATCCCATTGGAAAGTATTCACATCGAGCCCGGTCAGAATGAGCAGGGGAAGTTCGAATACCAACTGGAGGTGGAACTCCTGGATAGCCAAAGCCAGGTTCCTGACTCCATTGCCAGCCAGGAATAACCGCTAAAAGGCATACTGCCAGCCCAGGGTAAAGCTGCTCTTAACTTTCATCTGGGGACCGTATACATATTGTGCCAGTGGTCCTCCGTATTCCAGAGCCAGCCGATGATTACGTATAAAACCGGATTGTCCTATCAGATTCAAACTGACCATTCCATCGAGTCTTCTTCCACCCTGAAAGTCAGGATCGGCAGTTTGAACCGGGGCTACAATCTCCGGATCAATACCATCGATTTTACTTCTTTGCAGATAACTCAACCGGGCCGCAGTACTGATCCAGGGCGCCCACATATAGCTGCCCCAGGCGGTGGCCTGGAAGATGTTGCCCAGACTGTAGCCTTCATCATTCTCGCCTAATCTTAAATTAGCCATCATCTGAGCGCCCCATCCAATGTTGTTGCTGTGACTGTAGTAGGTAATTCCAGGCAACAGATCGAACGTGCCGGAACCCAACTGCATGGGATAGGGAATCCTTACCGTTGGCCTCATGTCCATAGGTGTTAATATATCATCTTCTTCTGTGATAGATCCGGTAGGAAGACTTATACCGGCATTGACATGCAGCCGGTGATTTCCACTTTCCAATAGTTTGATGAGCGCGCTGAGACGGGTGTCACCCAAACCGCTGGCTTCGGTGGTAAAAGTACCCAGCTCATTGGTACCCATGCCTCCCTGAAAAGTAATATGGCTCATTTCCCGATTTACAATCATGACCATTGCCATTAGGGTAATCCAGTCCGCCGGTGCATACATCAATCCAAACATATGCATCTTCATGGTCATTTCGGTAGGTACTACCCGCAGGGTTGGCGGTTGCATAGGCATTCCGAAGAAACGATTGGGTACGGTGGTAACTATGGTTTCAGGAGAAAGGTCGTCCGTAGCATCAGCATTGTCTTCCATCTTCATATTCATGAATCGGTAAGAAAGCATGAATTCTCCTTTCTTATGCAGGTGATCACCCATTACCCCTATGGGAGCATGGCTGTCCGGACGGGAAACAGGTACAGGTTCATCCTGTGCAGATACGTAAGTTTGGGTGAGCAGCAAACTGCTCATCAGGCATATTAGTTTTTTCATTGCAACTGGTTTTACCATGCTGGGCTTCATTCAGAGCCCGGTAAATATAGTCACCTACCGCCAAATAACAGACCATTCGCAATAGTTCGCGCTCAATACTCAGTATAACCCGAATAGAATATCTTTTTCCCTTGCGCATCTGCACCTACTAAGGAAACTTTCGATTGTACCCTGTAATCGGGCAATTTCACCGTTAGCCGGGCTTGATTCTGGTCGATAATAATTGCCGGTGCCCAAAATAGTACTTGTTGCGGCTTATTGCCGGATTCCGGGATTATTTGATCTTCCCTCGGAGTCTGATAAAATCCCGGGATATGAATTCTCTCCACTCCGGGGAATACCCGGTAGTCAGTTCCACTTTTTGTCACTACAGAAATAACTCCGTTCCTGGCAATATTACCTATACCCCCCAGGCTGCTGGTCTTATGAACAACTTCCACCCTGTGAACAGACCTTGGGTCCAATTCCAACAATGCCTGCTGATCAATGAGGATCCCGTCCAATAATATCAATGGTGGTTCCGGAAAATTTCGCCGCCGTTCAAAGGAAAAAACCCTGACTTGCTCCGTTTTAATAAAATTAATATTGGGAACAATACTTCTCAAGGTACCCCTCATATCTGGTTCCAGATAGTACTCATCGAACAGTACCCGGAAGTCGTATTTCGGAATCAAAGCAATCTGCTGATAATTTCTTATCGGTCGCAAGGTTTGTTGGCTATTTGCACTGGCACCCGGCACCATCAATTTGGTTGCCAACCATTTCCTCAGCAATTGTGGTTTTATGTCTTGTTCAACCTGTTCAAAGGACAATCCGTGCCTGATTGCAGGGGGGACAGTCGGTTCGCTCAGAAAAATCATCAATGGGTTCAGCGAATCATAAGCGTGCCAAATATAGCCGCTTCTTTCACCTTCATGGCGCAATCCGGTAAAGGCGAATGCTCCCCGATCATCGGTTCTGGTGTAATATATGCCGGCACTGTCTTCCGGAATGGTAAGTACCACGGGACAATAAGCGCAACCCTGGTCATTTTGATCTTTCAGCGATCCCTCAAGGGAAAAAGTAGCATTGGCCAAAGGTTTTGCCTGACCTTTTCCGGAATGATTACTAACATTTGCATAAAGATAGCGGGGTATTTCCTCATCGAGGCATTGTACCAGATCGCTTACCTTTAGGGATACCGTAATAGGAAACTGCCAGGATGTATCGATGCCTAGATTCAGGAATAGTTTCTGCTCGTCATACTTATTTTCTAAACGAACATTAAAGCCTTCGGTACCACTGGAGTTGGCCTTCGTTTCAATATCGGAGCTGTGGTTAATATCTGTGGCATTGATTGCAGCATGGTCAAATACCGCAATGGGTCGATGAAATAGCACCTCAAGCGTATTGGGCTCAAAAACTACCAGGTAGTACATACCCTGAGGAGTGGAGGAAGGTATACGCGCGCTAAAAGGATTGGGTCCTGTACCTAACTTCAACCGATAGCTAAAGATGCTTTGGTTTTGCTCATCAACCATAGCCACCTTCAACTGTGCCAGTGGGCCGGCACAAGTGAAGGTATGCACCGAACCTTTCAAATCCTCTCCTCTGAACAGGTAGTTTTTGTCCAGATGAACAAAGACACAGGAATTGGTTGCTGCATTAGATTCATCTAATCCGGAACAGAACAGGACCAGCACTATTGTCAGTATTTTAGATTTCACCATCATTGAAACTCATCGGGAACATCGAGTGTGGCATTTCTCCAAACCTGCACACAACTGTTACCGGCAGTTGGAATTGGGGTAACAAATCCCGCGGTTTCCGCCCTGTCAAACAAAAGAGAATCCGAACTGGTGGCTGAGGCTCCGAAATAACCCAGGATTACTTCATGGGTGTATTGATCGAAAATATTCCCACCCTCTATATTGTTCAATTGCGGATCAAAAATACTGCCTTCAATCTGTTGTTGAGCAACTATGGAATTCCAGAATTTGACCCCTTCAGGACTTAAGGAATAAGTTGTGACCTTAATAAAATACCGGCTGTGAAAATCATAGGGTTCAGTAGCTATCTGCAGGGTCAAATTGTTTTCCGCTGTACCCCTGGTATCACCCAAAACAATCTGCCGGTTTATTGGATTCCGGAAGGAGTAACAGATCTCGGCACAACGGTCAGAGCCACAACCCGGTGGTGGTGGCACAAGATAAGCTGCCACCTGGGCTATACCGTTACTTTCCGTTCTGAACTGAACAGATTGATCCTCGTTGCCACCCACGGTTATGTAAAAATCATGATGTCCGGTGAGCTGTTCGGTACCGGGTATTATGGTTTGACTAAAAAACGCAAAGAGCGAATCCACACTTACTCCTCCGTACATCATCTCCCACTGGGAGTGAAACTCGCCCCCATCAGCCATCATCACTTGTAACCGATAGGAATCCCCTGTTCTACCGGCAAATGAATGGGGAGGTCGATACAATCCTGCTGATTGCTCAGAGAAATTAGTTTGATTTCCAAAGTTATCCACTACCACCACAGTGGCCCCGCTACCGATGGCGGTCGATGTCCCATCCCTTATTCCCTGAATGCTCAGCGATGAGGAAAGCCTCACAAACGAAAGCCCCGGTTGATCTGCCACCAGTCCCTCAATTACCGGATCTGGTGGAGGAATATCTCCGTCCAGGGGAAACTGGTCGATACAGCCTGGTAGCGTTATTACAAGAAACAGGTATCTCCACATGGTCAGTTTAGGCTTAGATTAAAGGTCAGTGATGGGAAAGGCGCTCCCAGTACAGATAATTGTCTTGGTTTCCCATCCTCCCCATTTATAAATACCGAGAAGACATTTTTGCGGCCATAAACATTGTAGATAGAAAACGTCCAGCTGGTAGAGAATTTCCTGTCCTTCCGGTTATTACCTGCCAGTGTAACAGCCAGGTCCAGGCGATGGAAATCAGGCACCCTGAAAGTGTTCCTGTTTATGTCACCAAAAACTATGGCTCCCCCAACCCGGTAACTGCTTTCCGGTAAACTAATTGGCCGTCCGGTAGTATAGGCGAAATTTGCTGAGAAGCTCCAGCGCCGGCCCGGAGTCCAGCTACCCAGCAGGTTTAAATCATGTGGCCGGTCAAAATTTGCCGGAAACCACGCTCCCCGGTTAAGGTTCTCCTGTACGTCCTCACTTTGAAATTGGGACCTGGCCCTGGAAAAGGTGTACCCCAAGCTTCCGGTAAACATTCCCCTGGTTTTATTGACAGAAAGCTCAAGTCCATAGGCCTCACTATTCCCCTGGAGTGTCCGGAATACCAGTTGGGGGTTCAGCAGCACATTGGTGCCACTTTCAAAATCTATGGCGTTACTGATGTCCTTGTAAAATAATTCGACTGAAGATTCGAAAAGGTTCTGGCGAAAGTTTTTAAATATACCCAGAGAGATAATGTGCGCTGAAACCGGTAGTAGATTGGGGTCGGACGGCCTCCATAGATCGGTTGGCAATGAAGCCACAGTATTTGAAAAAAGATGAATATACTGGTAGGTTCTGCTGTATCCCGCCTTTACTGAAGTACTGGGACCAGCCAGGTAAGTGATCGCTATCCTGGGTTCAAGACTGGTTTTCAAATAATCGAGGTCTCCCGAGTTTAATCGAATGGTATCCGTTACGTTTTCGGGTTCCTTAGCGGCCCCTGACTCAAAAACAGGGATCAGGTCCGGACCCATGTTAAAAAAGGATGTGACTCTTAAACCGGCCCGCATGCTCAATCTATCATTGAGACTAAGCCAGGCTCCGGCGAAAATTGAAAGGTCTGCCGCTTGTCGGTTGGGTAATTCCCGGTAATCCACCTCCGATTGACCAGCGTCAGGTGCTATTTTACCGGTAAAAAAATGATAGTAGTTTGCTTCAAATCCAACCTGATAACCGCTGTTGTCCTCCCCGGTAAATAATTTACCTGTCATCGAAGTTTGAGTAATTCCGTTGCTAAATTGTGACTGCTGATTAACGGATTGATCTATAATTGAGGCCCTGTATTTCGATAATGAGGCACTTAGATCAAGCGTCCACCTGTTTTCTATTCGGGTGGTATAGTTTATTCCTGCCAACAGGGTAGAGTAGTTGAACGTAGTATCCCGGCTAAGATTGAACTCATCACCACTCAGGTAAAAATCGGACCCCAGGGCTGAGCCGTTTTCAAACTCGTGATCGAGCTTTACGGTAAGATCAAAGTAGCCGGCCCGGCTATCGCTCACTATACTTTCGTCGGGAAAGGAACGCAAGACATAGTTGGGGTAAGCACCCCTTGCGCCTATAACCAGCCCGGTAGATCCTTTTACCAGTGGCAGATCCAGAAAGATCTTACTGTTCAACGGCCCTACACTGGTGTTTAAACCCAACGATTCTTTGTTGGGGCCCCTTTGCTTAACTGAAAGTACCGAGGAAGCTCTGCCACCCCGGTCAACCGGTATCAATCCTTTATATAGAGTGAAATCACTTAGCAGGTCCGGATTGAAAATAGAAAAAAACCCCAGTAAATGAGCGCTGTTAAACAAGGGCATTCCATCCATCAGTATCAAATTTTGATCGATGCTTCCACCCCTGACGTTGAAACCGGTGGAGCCCTCTCCTACCGTACTGACGCCGGGAAGCGATATTACTGCCCTGGAGATATCAATTTCTCCCAGAAAAGCCGGTATTTTTTTCAGATCCGACACCTCCAGCGTGGAGGCGCCCGGTTGCACGCTGACCACGTTGACATCGGGATGGGCGGTGGATATGGTAACTTCTTCCAGCTCTACCGTCTTCTCGAATAGCTCAATTTCGATAGCAATGTTTCCATCCACCGTAAGTTCCAGATTACTGGCTACCGTGCCGGGACCTATGGCTTTAACGGCAAAGCTCCCCCGGGGTAATGAGAGTGAAAAGTTACCATCGGAATCGGCATTGACCAGAACATTTTCTTCATTGACCATAATGGTACCGGGTAATGGTTTACCCGTGACGGCATCCAGCAAGCGGCCTGTTACCCGGAACTGCTCCCTGGGTGCGGTTTCCCCGGAACTAGCGGTGTTTTGGGTAGTTGCCATATACAATATCACCACGAAGGGATTATAATAAAGATATTCTATGTGGTGGTTTACCTTCAGGTAATTCAGTATGACATCTTTTGACTCGGCAAGTATCAAATCGGGTAAGTAGTTTACTTCTGGCATTGGCACTGTTGAGAAAAGAGTGATATGGTAGTCCTGTTTAAATTTGTCCGCTAACCCTACCCGGTTTTCAGTTTCCTGGCCTGACAGTAAAAGTGGACTAACACAGAGCTGTACCGTAAAAAAACACCCCCAAATATTTCTTCTCATAGGATCTGATGCTACTTTTTTCTCAGGGCGATCTTAGAATGATGATAATTATTTACTATGTTCAACTGTCCAAAACAGGGGTAACCCTGGGGATACAGGGCAATCAAGCTGACATTGGTAGGCCTCAAATTAATAAATACCAACATCAAGAACCTCCCGCAAAATGGGTGGGTTATGGCATATTTTGAACCTCCAGCCGCACTATTTTGGATCATTGATGATTATGATATATTTTAAATCGAATGGATACAAAAGTTAACGGTGTTGAGACGCTGGAACTACTGAGCAAGTACGATACACCTACCATTTGCAATGTAATTGAGTTGTTCGATGTAAGGCCCCGTACCGAGGGGTACATGAACCAAAGTATTGTCTCGTGCTTTCCGGAAATGCCGCCCATGGTGGGGTTTGCCTCTACCGCTACCTTCACAGGCGCTGTACCTCAGGAAGAACTGAGCTATGAAGGTCTGGAACAGCAAGTAGACTCCTTTTCAGAGCTGCCCGGACCGGCGGTGGTAGTTTTCGAGGACCTGGACCATCCGGTTTTGGCCGCCACCTTCGGTGAGATCATGTGCAGCACTTATAAAAGGTTTGGAGCCACAGGCCTGATTACCAGCGGTGCCGGCAGAGATCTCGATCAGGTTCGTGCCCTGGGTTTCCCGGCTTTTACCAATGGGACGGTATGTTCACATGGGTATAGTCGTTTTCCCTCAATTGGAGGAGAAGTGGAAGTAGGAGGTATTAAGATCAAACCGGGTGATCTGATCCATGGAGACTGTAACGGAATAACTACCATACCCTTAGCAATAGCTCCCAGGGTGGCTGCCCTGTGTGCTCCTTTTATGGAGGCCGAATCTATAATATTGAAATACTTAAAAAATCACCAGGTCACTCCCAAGGGGCTGGCGCAAGCCCAAAAAGAATGTAAAGATTATCTTAAACAATTAGCAAGCAGTATTAAATGAAAGGCCCAGCCATAAGAGAACTTAGAATAACTCCGATAGCAATTACGGATCCTCCGTTACTGAACTCCGTGGGAATCCATGCTCCGTACGCGTTGAGAACTGTAATTGAGTTAGTCACAGAGGATAATATTTCAGGTATCAGTGAAATTCCCGGCAATGAAGACATCAACGATCTGTTATTGCAGGCGGAAGAAATCGTGCTCGGCACCGATCCCTTCCAACTCAACCAGCTCAAGTCAAAGCTATTTGACAGATTTGGAGATCAGGGTTCCGACGTCCGGGGGGACAATCCCTGGGATGACAGAAAGTTGATCCATGTATATAGTGCACTGGAAGTGGCCTGTATGGATATACAGGGTAAGGTTTGCAACCGACCGGTAGTGGATCTGCTGGGAGGAAAATGCCGGGAGGCGGTTTCTTTTGACGCCTATTTATTCTACAAGGCCAAAGGGGCAGGCGGTGTATTTGGATATGAAGTTGATCCCGACGCCACCGGATGGGCTGCTGCCCGACAGGCCAGGGCCCAAACACCCGCCGAAGTGGTAGCACAGGCAAAAAGCATGTGCCAGGAATTTGGGTTTACCTCTATCAAGCTTAAAGGAGGGGTATATCCGCCGGAGCAGGAAGTGGCCGCCATGCAGGCCCTGTACCAGGCATTCGGGCCAGATTGTCCCCTGCGCTTTGACCCCAACGGTGTCTGGTCAGTAGAAACCTCCATTAAATACGGCCGTGAAATGGAAGGCATCCTGGAGTACCTGGAAGACCCTACCCGTGGTCAGCAGGGAATGGCAGAAGTCCGTAAGGCATTGAAATTACCCCTGGCTACCAATATGTGCACCACTTCTTTCGAAGACATTCCCTCCAGTATCGCTTTGGGGTCTGAAGACATCATCCTCAGCGACCATCATTTTTGGGGTGGCCTGAGAGAATCTATCGCCCTGGGCAAAATTTGCCAGACCTTTGGCAAAGGGCTGTCCATGCACTCCAACAGCCACCTGGGAATATCTTTAATTGCCATGGTTCATATGGCTGCTGCCATACCAAATTTAACCTACGATCTGGATACGCATTATCCCTGGCAATCGGAAGAAGTGATAAAAGGAGGCAGAGCGAAGTTTGAAGAAGGAAAAGTGGCGGTACCTACCCAGCCAGGACTTGGTATATCATTGGATCGCAACATGCTGAACCAGCTGCATCAAAACTATAAAGACTGCGGCCTCAAACGCCGTGACGATACCACCGAAATGAAAAAAATCGATCCCAATTGGGAATTTAAGCCGATAAGGTGGTAGATCAATCCCGACCAAAACAATGCTAAACAACTAACTTATGAGCCCCTTATTCTTGTTGATCCTAGGCATCTCCATTGTGGTGATATGCATCTTATGGTTAAAAATCGATGCTATTTTAGCGCTGCTCTTTGCTGCCATCGTGGTAAGCATACTAACCCCGGAGTCCTTGTTGATTCAATTTGCGGAATCCAAGGGTATGTCAGAAGCCGCCACCAACAGTTTTCTGCAGGAATCCATTGGCAGAAGACTGGCCAACAGTTTTGGCTCCACCGCTTCCAAAATAGGGATCCTAATTGCCATGGCTTCGATTATCGGCACCTGTCTCTTGCGCAGTGGGTCTGCTGATCGTATCATAAGGTCCGCATTAAAGCTGTTTGGAGAGGAACGCGCTCCGGTGGCGTTTTTAACCAGTGGGTTTACCCTGGGAATACCGGTATTCTTTGACACTGTTTTTTACCTGCTGGTTCCATTAAACAAAGCCCTTACCATGAGGGTGGGTAAAAACTACCTGTTTTACGTTACCGCTACCGTGGCAGGAGCTGCCATGGCCCATTCCCTGGTACCACCTACTCCAGGACCATTATTCGTGGCCGGTGAACTGGGCGTAGACCTGGGTGTGATGATTCTGGGTGGATTGGCAGTAGGAATTTTCACGGTAACAGGCGGTTACTTTTATGCTGCCTGGGCCAACCGGCGCTGGACCATTCCACTTAGGGATACTGGAGATGTAACCCTTGATGAGCTCAATGAGCTTATGAACAAGGAGGACCGCGACCTGCCCTCACTGTGGTTATCTCTATTGCCTATTCTACTGCCGCTGGTGCTAATTTCGGCCACCACCATGGCCAGGGCAATGGCAGGTGATTCCGAAAGCTGGATGCTCAATGCATTGTTTTTCCTGGGAGACAGCAATATCGCGCTTACCCTTTCTGCGGTGGTAGCACTACTGGTGCTCATCAAGACCGAATCGGATAGCAAAAAATTAAAAAAGTACATCCAGGAGTCATTGCAAAGCGCTGGAGTAATCATACTGATCACCTGCATGGGTGGCGCCTTTGGAGGTAGCCTTCAACAAACCGGCATCGGAGTTTATTTGCAGGGACTGGCTAGCAACTATCAAATGGCTATTTTACCCATGGCATTCTTTATCACCGTGTTGATAAGAACGGCCCAGGGTTCTGCCACCGTAGCCATGATTACCGCGGTGGGTATTGTAGGAAGCATGGTACAACCCGATACACTGGATTTTCACATGGTGTACCTGGCACTGATGGTTGGCTGCGGATCCAAACCCATTCCCTGGATGAATGATAGTGGATTTTGGGTAGTCTGTAAAATGAGTGGAATGACCGAAAGCGAGGCACTTAAGACCTTTTCAACGGTACTTGGTATCATGGGTATTATAGGGGCAGTAGTGATTATGATTTTAGCAAAACTATTTCCTTTGGTATAAGTTATGGGTAAGAATTTAAAAGCACGACTAAAAGCCGGTGAAACGGTGCACGGATGCTGGCTGAATAGCGGGTCCGCGGTAGACGCGGAGATTGTAGGTAAAGCAGGTTTCGATTGGGTCAACATCGATCTGGAGCATGGAGTCGGCATGGAATATGATCTCCCGGGTCAGCTGCAGGCATTATCTACCAGTAGTACTACACCGGTAGTACGGGTAGAAGCATTGACCAGGCCCAGGGTAAGCCGGGTGCTGGATATGGGAGCACAGGGTATTATCTTCCCTATGATCAGAACCCTGGAAGAGGCAAAATTGGCGGCATCCTTTATGCGCTATCCACCCAGAGGAGTGCGGGGCATGGCCACACAGACCAGGGCGGTAGCATATGGTTTGGAGTTTGAAGACTATTACCGGGAAGAAGACCAGCGACTATTGGGTATACTTCAAACGTGGTATTTACCCGGTCAACTACCGCAGCCACCCGAAACTCTTCATCCTCGGTGCCGCCCTCGGTATTGGTCATGGTATTGCGATTGAAAGCGGTAGCGATTAACTGTTCCTGGGAGGGGTGCTCCACCAGATCTCCGGCCAACTGCTCTATGGTAAACTGATCGAACGGCATGTCGCGATTAAAGGCATCTATTACCCAGTCCCTGAACCTCCAGATATTACGGGGATGGTCTTTTTCATAACCATTGGAGTCTGCGTACCGGGCCAGATCCAACCACAGGGCAGCCCATCTTTCTCCGTATTGCGGTGATGTCAGTAACTTATCCACCAGCCGTTCATAGGCACCCTCCGAAGGGTCTTCCAGAAACTCATCTACCAGCTGAGGTGATGGTGGCAACCCCACCAGATCAAGACTTAGCCTCCTTACCAAAATCTCCCGGTCTGCCTCAGGCTGAGGAGCAAGCGCGGCATCAGCCAGTTTTTCCAGAATAAAAGCATCTATAGGGTTATTGCCCCAGTCTGATTCAGTTTCAGGTATGGCCGGCATTTCAGGCCGGATAAACGCCCAGTGGGTTTCCCAATTGGCTCCCTGGTCAATCCAGGCACCTATAAGTTCAATTTCTTCTGCGGTAAGAGGCGCAGCCTCCTGAGGCATGCGGTACTCGGCATCGTGGTGAACAATTCTCTGATAGAGTTCACTTTTATTGCGATTCCCGGGAACGATGGGTGGTTTCCCGGATTCGGTGGGCTGATAAACATCTTCCTCGAACAAAAGACTAAACCCACCCTGCTGTTTGATGCCACCGTGACAGGCCAGGCAGTTTTCGTTGAGAATTGGCCGGATATCCTGATTGTAACTGACAGGTTTTGTTCCGGGCTCACAGGAACATATCGCCAGGCAAACAATGGCCAGCCAGGTAATCTGAAAGGCATTTTTACGAATGTTGCTTGGTGTAACTATGGACATAGGTTTCTGGGGGCTCCAGAAGGTAAATTACGAAAAAACCAGCAAAATCTTCGGATATAAATCGGCTTGAACCCCGGTAGCCGGGAAATTACCAGGCCATCCCGAATGATAATAAGCGGGATTTGCACTTGCTACAATTGAGCGGGATCAAAATTTTTAAAAATCCTGGCTGCACCCTTATCGATCTTCTTTTGCACCTTTTTGGGTTTTTTACTGATCACATTGGTACCGGATTCTGTCCATACTACCTTATTCCCCGCTCTATCCACAAGCTCTACTGAAACGGTGCCTACCTTGTAAACTCCCACCACTACATCTTCAACTTCCCAATGATAGTTCCGCTGGCCCATGTAATGCATATCCCGGATATCTGTTTCCCTGGTTTGCACTTCTTCTTCCACCACCACCCCAATATTGACCACCAAATCCGGGTTGGCTGCCTGCCGTAATCCTTTCGCTTCCAACTGACTGGCAATAGCGGACTTCAGGTAATCCACATTTTTTTCATTGATTTCATGCTCGGTTAAAACTTTTACGTCGAAATCGAGAAAATCAAATGTTTGGTATTTACTCTGTGCCTGGGAAGTCAGCTGTACCGCCAGCAGCAGCAATAAACCAACTAAAGATTTTAAGGAGTACCTGTTTAGCTTCATAACACGTTGGAACGAAGTTACCATTGGGAGCCAGCGAATTTTATGAACTGCTGCCAATCATACGGGGTTAAATTGTGCCCACCGGAACGAATATGATAACCCTGCCTGTCGGTGGCAACCGGTGAATCCACCGCTGGCGGGGTTTCTGCGGACAGTGTTTTAAATTGATAAAGGCGGAAAACCGGACCAGCTTTATACAGTGAAAGGTACTCTCCTTTGGGGTCTGCCCATTCATCTTCCACCGCACTGGCCACATATACCGGTCTGGGAGCCATCAAGGCCATCAACATATGCTGATCCAGAGGTAGCTTATCTTCTTTGTCATTATACAAATGGAAGTTTTTACAAAACCAGTGCGGAAAACTGGTGTTAATAGCTTTAACGGTTTCACCAATGCGTCTTCTGGACAAGGCCGCACCCCCGCAACCCGAATCATTGGATATAACCAAAGCAAATCGCTGGTCGCTGGCACCGGCCCACAGGGCAGCCTTACCCAGACGAGAATGACCGATAACCGAAACCTTCCTGCCATCTATTCGCTCGTCTTCCTGCAAGTAATCCAGGGCCCTGCTAAGCCCCCAGGCCCAGGCTGCAATGGTGCCCCACTGATCAGCCAGGGGAGGTTGCTCCAAAAGGGAATGAATCCCGTTTTTAAAATCATCGTCAAAATCCGGATCGATATCACCACAATTTATGGTGGCAAGACCATATCCCTCGCTCACAATCAGGTCAACCGGCCAGCGACTGGCACGGGAACCCCGCGATTGCTCAGTGGCCCGGTTATCAATAACTCCCAATTGATCACTTCCGATTACGTAGTTATCCGTCACACTAATATTCGGATTGGAATTCGTAGCCTGGTTGCCTTGAAAGTTCAGGCCCAAAAATACTGGCACCGGCTTTTCGGATGTTGCAGGCAGGGTCAATAACATGTTTAGCTCGATTGCTCCCCGGTCGTTACTAATGGAAATAATCACCTCCTCCTGCGTATAAGCAGTTGCTCTCCCAACATCCAGCGGACGAGACTGGTAGGCCATTTCATAGTTAAAATCAGGAACACCTCCATACATCTGTTGCTGAAAGAGCGACAGCACCTCATCCCGGCGACGCTGTTCCCACTGATCAGCCGAGGTGACGGATCCACCATTTTTGTCGATTAAAAGATCTGGCAGAGTATAATCCGGTATCTTACTTTCATCGTAGTTCTGTGCTGACAGGCTAGCGGTAATAGACAAAAGCAAAAAAAGTTGAATGAAGCTTTTCACACTATGATTATACTACGATTTGTCGTGATTAGCTACCATTAACAGCAATTTTAATGGTTTTCCCCTTCAACTGCAGTTCTTTACAGTCCTATCCAGATGGCAACCAGCAAGGCCACTGCTCCCAAAGACAAGATCAGTAAAGTCGGTACAATAGCAAATCTTAACCATTTATTGTAGGGAATTCCCGCCAGGGCTATTACCGCCATCAGGGCGCCATTTGTCGGTACCAGCAAATCCATGGTAGGTGCACCGTATTGATAGGCCAGCACACAAACCTGTCGCGACAGGCCCAGCAAATCCGACAACGGGGCCAGAATGGGCATGGTCAGCACCGCCTGTCCGGAGTAGCTGGGAACGGGAAAATGCAGTACCGCCTGAGAAATCATCATAGACACCGCAGAGAGGCCGGTGGGTAAATACTGCATGGGAGTAAACAGTCCGTAGATTATGGTGTCAATGATCACGCCCTCCTTAAGCACAATGGAAATGCTGTTGGCCAAGCCCATAATAAGGGCGGCAAAACTCATTTCTCTGACTCCTTCAATAAATGCTTCACTGGTACCATTGACCCCCAGGTTACCTATTAAACCACAGGAAATACCCAACACAAAAAACTCCGCGGAGATCTCATTAAACCCCCAGTTCAGACGCAACATACCATACGCTAAAAATGCAAAGGCCGCTGCCACCAAAGCCATGATCAGCATACTGCTGCTGCTCATGCCCAGCTGAGCGTCCTGACTTTCAACAGATCGTTCTACCCGGTTTTTATTGGCATAGCGGATGATTATTATCATCCACAAGGTAAATGCCAGGAACAGCATTACAATTCTGAAATCACTGCCGGACAGGAACGGTAACTCAGCCAGATCCTGGGCAATAACTACCGCAAAGGGATTAACCGGGCTGAAAGCACTTCCAATTACCGCCGACCCAAAACTTATGCAAACCGCCACATACACGTTGTATCCCAGTCGGTTGGTGAAAAACATCAGTACCGGGATCATGGCAATAATTTCCTCCTGTAATCCACTAAGCGCTCCCCCGGTAACAAATGCCAGCCCAACTGCCACCAGTGCCAGTTCTTCTTTTCCTTTCAGCTTGCTGGTTAGCACTACCACTGATTCCTTAAAGGCCCCGGTTTTGTCAATAACGTAAAAGCATCCACCAGCCAGCAGAATCAGCACCACCAGATCGGCCCGCCCGATAATACCTTCAGGTATGGCCATCAATGTCCTGAAAAATCCCACTGGCTGACTGGATACCTCTTTATACGACCCGGGGACCACGGTTTGATAATTTAGATCCGGATGCTGCACCCGGTCATATTCTCCCTGTGGAATGATATAAGTTAAAATGGTGGCTAGAATGATAAACCCCAACATGATGACCAGGGCGTTGGGAAATTTGGAAATTTTCAAATGCGGTGATATTTATTTTTCTGGACCCAATATAGGTTTTTAGCAAAATTGATGGTGCCTCTTCTTGGGAAATCTGATAAATGCAAT